>JABDJZ010000614.1 GCA_013003255.1 Rhodothermales bacterium | reverse complement strand
TCAACCACCTCGATGTCGCTTCGCACCTGATAGGCCACATCCCAGGAGCAGGCTCCCGACGGCTGGTTGGCGCAGGTTTCTTCGAATCCAAGATTGGCGACTTCAGGATCCGGTGGCCTTGGTGTGCAGCCGCTAGCAAGAAGAGCGAGGCCCAGGAGCGAAAGCAGGGAATTGCCCGTGCCTGGCAGGCGAAGTAGGCCGGGCACGACAATGCAACCGAAACAACCAGTGATCCTAAATAAACATAGCAGAGATCGCATATCGCCTAAATTCTTGTATATATTCCCGGCGGGCACACAAACGTCTTGCGATCATGCACGCATCAGGCACCGGACTTCGAAAGACCACCGACACGGTACTGGCACAATTTCCCTGTCCACAGCAGTTCCGACAAGAGTTCGGGTACACCTACGTCACCCTGGTCATCGGAGGCGACGGCCAGTATGCGGTTATCGACCCACATCGAAGCTCTCTTCGGGTCGTGCTGGATCAGGTTGCCGTCGAACGGCTGTCAAAGTGTGTTCCGGTAGTCGACATGCTTCGGCAGGAAAGCGCCGCCGCACACTCCGTCCCCGCGCAAGTCATTGAGATGCATGTTGGGGCTCTTGCCGGCCAGCTATGGGAAGAGAGGCGCTTGTTTTCTGCCACGGGGTAGTCCGTCTTAGACGACCCACGATGTGTCAACTCAGCGCTAGTCCTTCTCGATGTCCATCCCCAGACTTGCGGCGATTTCGTGCGCCTTACTCTTTGATTCCACTGGGGCGTCCTGCGAGCGCTTGGCGCGTCGCTGAACCGGGTTGATCACGCGACGAATGGTGGTAAGTGGTACCTCCATGGCCTTCGAAACGTCAGATGGACTCCAGCCCGAGTGAATCCGGTACCGGATAAGCTCGACTTCCCAGTCTTCCAGTTGGTGCTCCTGTCGTTGGAATGCCATATCGAGTAGACGCACTGCGTAGGCTTCCGGTCCCGGCCCAGAGTCTAGCGCCTGTCTTCAGGCAGGAGTTCAGTCCGCTCCACAGCAGCAGCCTCCACCAACTCCCTGGAGAAATAGACCGGGAAGAACTGGTCCCGCGCCCAGTGTTCGAAGAGGTTGTCGTAGAAAGGGCTGTCCGGGTCTCCTGATTGCCCGGGGGCGTTCATTCCCACGGAGGCGTCCCAGTCCCCGGTGTCCACAATGATGCGGAAGGTGGCCCCGGCGCGCTGGTTGTCTCCACCGCTGGTGTTGTTGAGCGTATAGCTGTTGCCACCTCGGGGCAGATCACAGCAGTCCAATCGCTCGGCTGATTCGGGCGTGACGGTGCTCAGCAGCGCGTGGTCGATGTCCGCGTGCTTGAAGTCGCCGTAACGCCAGGCCTCGGGATCATCGCCCATGCGATCCTTCGCTTCTTCCATGGCGGCGGCCAGGGTCGAAATCAGCAGAGCATCCCGACCCTCCAGCGGATTGCAGCCCCCACACTGTCCTGCGAATTCCGGGCCTGGATAGGTCAGGTGATCGATGATGGCCGAAAGGGCCAGGCCGCCAAGCAGCTCGCGCGTCTGAGGAGACGCAACTGCTTCAGGAACTGCTCGCTGGAGTATCCGCTCCCACAGAACGTACAGAGCGGCGGGACCCGAGTCGGCATGGAGTTGATGGTCCCATTTCAGTAGCATCGACCGGGCCGCCTCAAGGGGAGGGTCGGTCAGCCGGAGCGGCCGCAGCAGCGGTACGAGCGTCCGGGCCGGGATGGAAAGCACATCCGTCTGAAGCTGCATGTGATCGGCCAGTCCGAACACCTGCCCGGACCCGAGCACCTCGGCGGCGCGGTGAGCGCGAAATGGATCTGACCATTCCCAGCCGACGGCATCCCGATGCGGGTAGTCGTCTGGAACCAGTTCGTTGTTGGCCGTCGCAATCCAGCCACGGGGCGGATTCACCTCGTGGGGCTTCTCAAGGATGTCGAGGTAGCCGTCCCACTCATACCGGCCGTCGCCGGGGACGGGCACGAGACCACTCCAGTTGGGGCGCACCGGAGCAATGCCCACGGCCTGCCAGCCGATGGTTCCGTCCCGACCCGCCCAGATCATGTTCTCGCCGGGGATGTGCGAGTACCGACACGCTTCGCGGAACTCCTCCCACGTCCGGGCCTGGTTCATGCGCAGCGAAGCCAGATAGGGCGCTCCGCCGATCTCAGACCAGGCGGCCCGGACGGCATAGGCCACCGGGCGCTCGGGGTTCTGGTAGACCACCGGTCCGTGGCGGGTGTAGAGGTGCTCGACGACCACGGGTGCGGAGTCCTTCACGTGAATGGTATCGGCAATCGCCGTCATCTCCTCCCAGCCGTTGCCATAGCGGTACCGCCGCGGATCATCGGGATGTGTTTCGTACACGTAGAGATCTTCGCCGTCCGTCTGGAAAACGGTAAGGCCCCAGGCTCCGTGCTCATTGTGGCCAATCGAGATGCCTGGGATCTCCGGCTCGCCACCTCCAATGACGTTCCAGCCAGGGGCAACCAGGTGCGTCCAATACCTGAGGGAGGGCACGGCGAGTGTGCGGTGCGGGTCATTGGCCATGACCGGGTAGCCCGACCGCGAGAGGCTGCCATCCGTGACCCAGTTGTTGGAGCCGATGATCTCGCGCTTCTCCACGACGTCGGGCTGAGCGGGTAGCGCGGAAGCCAGTCGCTCAAAGGCTTCCCGCGAGGTGCGAAAGTCTGCCGAAAGGTCCTCCGGCTGGAAGCGTACGCTTCGGCGGTAGGCATTGTAGAAGTACAGGATGTCGTCGAATAGCGCCTCACCTTCGATGGCCGGATCCATCT
>JABDJZ010000593.1 GCA_013003255.1 Rhodothermales bacterium | reverse complement strand
CGCGCCAGTCGAGGACGGGCGCACGTTGCCGGTCCAGCACTTCCGAGTACCGCGATGTAGTCGCTCGCAGCTCACCGTCCCTCGATTCCGACATGCGCTGGACGCGCTCGACCTCCCGCCAAACCCTGATGTCTTCGATGCGACCCTGACCATCGCCAAGTTGGGCCGTGCGCCTCTTCGGGAGCAGGGAGGCTATGTCATTCCGCAGCATCAGCGGATCCTCCAGACTCACCACGAACTGGGTTTCGCCAGGGTCGCCCTGGCGTGCAGCCCTGCCCCTGAGTTGGGCATCGGTCCTGGAACTCTCGTGCCGGTTGGTCCCGATAACGAACAGGCCTCCAGCCTTGACCACCTCATCACGGGCCGCCCCATCTTTCCCGCCAAGGCGAATGTCCGTTCCCCGTCCTGCCATGTTGGTCGAGACGGTCACCGCGCCCGGAGCCCCGGCATCTGCAATGACGGCTGCCTCTTCGGCGTCATTCCGGGCATTCAGGATCTGACTTGGGATGTCCCGATCGGCCAGCAAGGAGCCAATCCGCTCCGACTCCTTGACCGAGCCTGTCCCGATGAGAACAGGTCGGCCCCGACGATGGAGCTGTTCGACTCGGCGGACCAGGTACCGCTCCTTTTGGGCCTTGGTCGCGAGAATGACATCTCCCCAATCCTTCCGGACGGACGGCACATTGGGTGGAAGCGACAGGACCGGCATCCCGTATCCGAACTCGAATTCGTGGGCGGCAGCCATAGCGGTGGCGGTCATGCCGCTCCGAACACTGTACCGCTGGAGCAGATGGGGGAGCGTGATCGAGGCCAGCACGTGACCTCCTGGCAACTGCGTGAGTCCCTCCTTGGCCTCGACGGCTGACTGGATACCGTCTGGCCACCTCCGGTCCGGGACGACGCGCCCCGTCAGTTCGTCGATGAGCTCCAACCGACCGTTCCGAATCAGATAGTCGATGTCTTTCTGCAGCAGGACCCGGGCGAACAGGGCCTGGTTGACCGCCGTCAGGAGGCGGAAACTGGCGTCCTCATGCAGGTCTACCTGCAATTCGTTCTCGAGGCACCGAAGGCCTGACTCCGTCAGGTTGACGTTGCGATCCTCGCGGTCTACCTGATAGTGTCGTTCCGGCGCAAGGTCACGAACCAGCTCTGCGATGCGGTCCAGGTCTGCAGGTGGGTCCTCCCGAGCGCCCGCGATGACCAACGGAATGCGGGCCTCGTCGATAAGAATCGAATCGGCCTCATCGACAATCACGGCCTCAAGGGGAGGCAGGATGGCGTCTTCGATGCGATAGACGAGGCCGTCTGCGAGAAGGTCGAAGCCCGCCTGCTTGGCGGTGGCGTAGGTCACGTCAGCTTCGAACGCCTTACGCCGGACAGACCTCTTGTCACTGGATTGGACGGCCGCCACGGAGATGCCCAGGGCTCCGAAGAACGGAGCCATCCAGTCGGCATCGCGACCGGCCAGGTAATCGTTGAAGGTCAGGACGTGACAGCGGCCGTACCGGTGGGCCTGAATGGCGGCGGCCAGCGCGGCTGAGAGCGTTTTCCCTTCACCCGTAGCCAGCTCCGCGACAAATCCCTCACACAGGGCTCGTGCGGCCGCTATCTGAACGGGGTAGGGGTGCAGGCCCAGATTTCGGCGGGCAGTCTCCCGCAAGGCTGCGAAGAGTTCTTCCTCGTTTGTGAGGTCCGCTATTCCCGAGCCGTCCTCTAGAGCGGCCAGCCTTTGACCGGCGAAGTCCTTCAGGTCTGAATCGGACAGGCCAGACATGCGCGGAGAAAGTGCACAGACTCCGTCGCTCCAGACGAGTAGCTCGGCGGCCCGCCGTTTCCATTTGCGCCGGGCCAGTCGTCTCGTGATTCCGCGCGCAGCCGCGCTGCGGGCCACTACTGATTCAGTCGAGTGTACTGCCTGTCGAACACGGCCAGCGTCACGGCGACTTCAGTTCTGTTGTCAACATTGACCGTTCGTCGCAGGTGGACGCACGGCTGGTTGACCTCGCAGGCACCCTGGTTGTAGCTGGAGATGCCCGACCAGGTGACCTGATATCGCTCAGAGGCATCGTCCTTCTTGGCAGCCAGTGTGCCCTGCACCGGGAGGTTGCTCTCGGAGTTGGAGGAACACGCTCCGAAAAGCAGTGCCAGAGATAAAACAAGCGCTACACGCATGACGAAATCGGAGGGGGTGCTTAACAGGGTACGTGCTGGAAATCGAAATACGCCTCGCACGTTCCCGTTCTCACACCACAAGCTCCTTCGCAAAGTTGATCGACTTGAAAACGGGGATCTCGACAAAATCCCCGTTTTGCTTGGTGATTCGCACGCAAGCGGTCCCGTCATCGTCGAAGCAGAGCCTGATAATGCACGGCTGTTCGACCCTGGTGACCTCCTGGTTGAGACGGAGGTTTAGGTGTATGGTCTCCTGCACGGCAGCTACGGGTGAGTTTCCCCAAATACGGGCACCGGGTGTGACAGCCTAGTGTCACAACAAAGGCCGGCCCCTTTCGGAGCCGGCCTTCATAAGTACCGGGAGCGGGGCTCGAACCCGCACGGGGCATACGCCCCAACGGATTTTACATACCACTACAGCTTTCGCTGCCCTTTCAGTTTGGTGGTCTGGACCATGCCTTTACCGTATCCCGGATGGGACGTAGGCAGGAACCGTCTGGCCTCTACACCTTCCTCACCGAAGTGAGGCTTGGCTCGGCGTTCCCATCAGCGTTACCTGTTAAGGATTCTCCGAGTTTGATCCCTTTAATTACCCGGCCGTTTCCGGTCGGGAGACCCAAAATCGAGTCCGTTGCGTCTACCTATTCCGCCATCCCGGCACGTAGGCATGTTAGGTACTCTGGGTGAGAATCACTACGGGTTCACACGGCTTCCCTGACCTTTGGAAAGCCATAGGCCCGGCTGATGTGCCAGGTCCAGTTGCTTTCGCCACTGCACTTTGAAACCCGCCGGGAGAAGACAAATTGTCCTCCCGGCGGAACTGGTTCCGGCAGGCGAAGCACACACTCAGAGGCTCGGATGGGGCGTTTGTCGCCCTCAACCTGAACGTAAACCTCGAGGGTTATTACAGTCAGAAACCAATCGGAGTAGTTCTGGACCTCGCCGGTAATGGAACCGTCGATGCAGTCTGCAGAACCCAGGACCCGGTTGGCCTGATGAGAAGGAAGTCGCATGTACGTGGGATGGTGGTACATCCCTCAAAGCGACACATCCCCAGAACGGGGGCCACGAATGAGTTTGAAACCCGGGTGAAGGGCGGCCGACGGTCGCCAGCGCACTGACCGGGTTTGAACCGCTAGGCTGCGCGGGCGGTGGCGCCGCCGGCCATTTCCGTCAGGAAAGCGTGGGCCTCTTCGGCCGTGCGCTTCTCAAAGGTATAGGCGTCCACGACGGTGGGACTGTCGCTGGGACGCCAGACAAAAAGCTCGGTGCGGACGCCTTCCGGCTGGATTTCCTCGGCCAGGCGCTCGGCCAGGTTAATGGCGTCCTCCTCGCTCTTCAGGTTCACGAGGATCGTGTACATCGCGGCGCGATCACACTTTCTGGAAACGGTGATGTCGGAAACAAACATGGGCCCAGGTTGGGGATGGTTGCCTCGGGCCTCAGCAAAGAGCTTGCCAAGTTGTTCACCGAACTTTCTTTTTGGCCGCCCGGACCGCCGCCTCCAGCAAGGCCACAGGGTCCTGACCGGACAGCCGTATGCCGTCCCGAAGTCCGTGCAGGTACTCAATGACTTCTCCGGGATCGCTGATCTCTCGCACCTCCTCATTGGTGTGCACGAAATACACCAGAAAGCCGTGTCTGTGCGGTTTCGTGGTGATTTCCACGGAGATGCCGCCGCCCCGGAGATCGGCTCTCAGCTCTTCGAGAACCTCCAGTACCTGCCGTTCACCTTCTAAGCGCGGCGACTTCATCGGGGCTCGTGCACGGTGACCGATGCGAACAGGGGAATCGAGAGGATTTCGCCGTCCTCGGTCTCCACCTCGACTTCCAGGTCATAGAGGTCTTCCGGAACGATGCGGTCCATGGGGCCGACAAATCGGACGCCCAGTTCTTCCTCGACGTCCGTCGAGAAATGAATGCTGAACCGGCGCTTGCCCTCTGCCATTTGAGTCGCCTCGATGATTAGCTTGTCGAACGTCGGCCGCACCGCTCCGTTTCCCTCGGGCCCGGCGCAGACGGCCAGTGGAACGGTCTCCCGAAGCAGTCGCACCTGATCCATGCTCATTCGCCGACTTGGTTACGTGTTCGCCGTCCTGGTTGTCCTGGCCGTCCTGTTTCTGGCCGGTCCCAGAGTGCGGGTCTCCGGCGATTATGAGCCGCTTCCGGAGGACATCGACCTGACGGACTGGGTGGATGCCAAGGCCGCCGCCTTCGACGACATCGTGCCGGGCACGGAGGATCGGCTGATCCTGGCAGACAGTTCCGGCCCCACGGAATGGTCGGTGGTTTATCTCCATGGGTTCTCCGGCTCTTCCATGATGGCCTACCCCTTCGCGGATTCCCTGGCGGCTCGCCTGGGTGCCAACGCCTTCATTCCGAGGTTCACCGGGCATGGCCGGACGGGCGAGGCGCTCGGGGCCGCCACAGCGGCCGAGTGGGTGCAGGACGCAGCAGACGCTGT
>JABDJZ010000590.1 GCA_013003255.1 Rhodothermales bacterium | reverse complement strand
ACGGTCAGCCCGCAGTTCATCCGGGTGGCTCTGGACCGTGTCATCCCGGCCGGACAACTGGAGCCGTTCCTGTGGTTGGCGGCGGCCTTCGCGGGGTTCTACCTGCTGCGCGCGTTCGTCGGCTATGCGAGTATGTATCTCAGCTTTGCGTTTACGCAAGGCATCGTTAGCGACATCCGCATGCGCGCCTACTCGCGACTACTCCGTCTCCCGGTGACGCGATTCACCGAGGAACGCTCCGGCTCGATGGTCTCCCGGGTGGTGTCGGACGTGAATGCCCTCGAGGGGATGATCCAGGCCGGGTCGACCCGGCTGGCGGGCCAGCTCTTCAGCATCCTGGTGATCATGGTCATCGTCCTCGTGATGAACTGGAAGCTGGCGCTGGTCAACCTTCTGGTGACGCCGCTGCTGGCGTATATCACGCGGCACTATCAGGAACCACTTCGGCAGGCCTCGCGGCAGATTCGAGGGCGCGTTGGCGAAATGACGGCCGTGGCCAGCGAGGCCATAAGCAACATCCAGGTGGTGAAGTCCTTCGCCGCGGAGCCCGGTGAGACGGCCCGTTTCGGAGGCGAGAACGAGGCGTACGTCAACACCAACCTCGAACGACGGAAGGACGTGGGCATGATGGAGGCCCTCATCGGAATCACGGCCGAGTACGGTATGGGCGTCATTTTGATTTACGGCGGTTGGCTGGTGGTTCAGGGGACTTTGAGCGTCGGAGAACTCACGGCATTTCTCCTCTATCAGCGGATGCTGCAGCGCCCCATCCTGGCTGTGATGTTTTTCAACAACCAGCTTCAGGCCGGCATGGCAGCTCTGGAGCGGGTGGCTGCCCTGCTGGAGTCGGCTCCAGAAGAAGAGGGTGAGGGAAGCAGCGTACCTGCGGGGGATGTCCATGTCGACAACGTGACCTTCACCTACCCGGGTGGAGAGCGCCCCGTATTGCACAATCTCTCGTTCGCGGTTGCGCAGGGACAAACCGTGGCGCTGGTCGGTCCCTCCGGCTCCGGGAAGAGCACTGTGACCAAGTTGCTTGCAAGGTTCTTCGATCCCGATGACGGGGTAATCCGGATGGGCGGTGAGGATGTCCGCGCGCTTCAATTGGAGGCCTTGCGAAAGGCTATCGCTGTGGTCCCCCAGGAGCCCACGCTGTTCTCAGGAAGTGTCCGGGAGAACATCCGGTACGCGAAGCCTGAAGCTTCCGAAGAAGAGATCGAGTGGGCCGCCCGACTGGCCAACGCGGATGCCTTCATTCGCGATTTGCCGAAGGGCTACGATACCGAGATCGGCGAGCGGGGGACCAAGTTGTCCGGTGGACAGAAGCAGCGCGTGGCCATTGCGCGGGCCATCCTGAAGGAAGCCCGCCTCCTCATTCTGGACGAGGCTACGGCCAGTCTCGACAGCGAGTCCGAGGCCGTCATTCAGGATGCCCTCGAGGGGAGCTTTGCCCAGAACCGTCAGATGAGCACCATCATCATCGCGCACCGCCTCTCCACCGTTCAGAATGCGGACCGGATCATTGTTCTGGAGGACGGCCGGCTGGTGGAATCCGGGACCCATGAGCATCTCCTGGCAGAAGGGGGGCTGTATGCCCGCCTCCACGAGCTTCAGTTCCGTTCTGAGCAGCTCACGGGCTGAAGTACCGCTCCGGCGCTGCGCCCCCTATCTTGAGCCATGCTGCTGAACTGCGACATGGGCGAGAGTTTCGGCCCCTGGAAGATGGGCCAGGACGAAGAGGTGATGCCCCTCATAGACTGGGCAAACATCGCCTGCGGAGGCCATGCCGGCGACCCGGACACCATGGCGCGCACGCTGGCGCTAGCCGCCGAGCATGGGGTGAAAGCCGGGGCCCATCCGGGCTATCCGGATCGGCGCAACTTTGGCAGGATCCGATTGGATATCCCCGTCGACAGTCTGGTGCGGGAGATCCAGGCGCAGATTGGTGCGCTGATGGCGCTGGCACGCGCTGAGGGGGTCACGCTCCACCATGTCAAGCCACACGGCGCGTTATACAACGCCATGATGGAGGACTGGGGCCTTGTAGTTCGGCTGGCTCAGGCAGTGGCCGCCCTCGATCCTGACTTGGTCTTCGTCCTTCAGGCAACACCGGAGCGGGAGCGCTACGAGATGGCGCTACGGAATACAGGACTTGAGCTGGCCTTCGAGGCATTTGCTGACCGGCGGTATCGCCCGGATGGACGCCTCGAGTCGCGATCCATCGAGGGATCCGTCCTGACCGACCCCGATGACGTGGTTGCCCACGTGGAATGCCTGCGATCCGGATATGTGGAGACAAGCGAGGGACGTCTGGAGGTTCAGGCAGAGACACTCTGTGTCCACGGAGACAACCCGGAGACGCTCGAATCAGTCCGGCGAATTCGCGCCCTGACGGCGCAGGGCGATTGGCTACGGTGATCCAGTTCCCGGGCCCGTGGAGCGCGCTGATCACCCTACCGATCCCTCCCGATGGTGCGGCTGTGCGATCAGTTCTTCACCTGGAGGCCCGAGTGCTCGAGTGGGACCCGGCGCTGGAGACCATCCCCGCCTTCAACCGGCTGCTGGTTACCGGCAGCCCGATGGACTGGGAGCCTGGGAGGGTGCAGGAGGCCTTTGAGCGCCTCCTCACGTCGGTGCTCGGTGAGCATGATCCAGACGTCCAGCAT
>JABDJZ010000553.1 GCA_013003255.1 Rhodothermales bacterium | reverse complement strand
TCCCACCTCTCGCAGCTCAATCACATCATGCGCGAGGCCTGGGAGCAGTTCACCGTCGACGAAAGCGGCTGGAACGTCGGCAAGCACGAGATCCTCCTCTCGAAATCGGAGGTATCGCTCGAGGCCTACGAGACCCCCATCGAGGCCCTGTTGGCCCAGCGCCCCGTCCAGTTCGATGCTTCCAATCTCGTTCTGCTGCGCATCCTCACCACCAATCCATTCTCACACGAGCTCGAGTCCAGCGGTTTCTTCGGATCCGTCGTGGATCGGCTTTTTGCCACCGTGTTGGAGTCTGGCCTTTCTCCCCATTCGTCATGACCGACGCCCGCCAAGAGCACTGGACTGGAGTCATTGTCTGGTCCGTCATCGGCCTTCTGGTATTTGAGACCATCTCCGGAGTGGCCATCTGGCTGCTTCCGTTCTCGGTAAGCATCCAGTACCTGGTCCTGATTCACACCGCCGGTGGACTCCTCTTCACCATCCCGGCCCTCTATTACCAGATTCGCCATTGGTACAGACTTCGAAATGCCACCGTAGGCCATTCCCTGGTTACCGGATACCTCTCCACGATCGCTACGCTGGTGGCAGTGGTTTCCGGCCTGATCCTGACGGTGCAGGCCATTTGGGGCACTCGAATCAGCCCACTCTGGGATGATGTCCACCTGGTCTCGACCATCGCGGTGATCGCAGCGGTCGGCGGGCACCTCGTCCCGCTGGTTCTGGTCACTCGCAGGGCCGCACGCAAGGGACACGGCGGCCTGTTTGCCGCCGCCCGGAAGCTGGGTGCACGAACCACCGTGCTGACCGCCCTCGGCATGCTGCTGGCGGTGGTGGCCGCTCAAGTCACGCAGACTCCTGCAGTCGACATCGACTTCCCTGAGGACTACAGCCTCCTCTACGGCGAAGACCGTCCCTTCGCGCCCAGCCTCGCCCGAACTGATACCAACCGTCCCCTCGACCCGAGCGTGCTGGCCGGGTCTCAAGGCTGCGGCTACAGCGGTTGCCATAGCGAAATCACAGCCGAGTGGGAGGTGTCTGCCCACCGCTGGAGCGCCATGGATCCCGTTTTCCAGCGGATTCAGGGTGTTATGGCTGACCAGAACGGCCCCGAGAGCACCCGCTACTGTGGAGGGTGCCACGACCCCATCTCGCTGTTCGCCGGCGCGAAGAACCTGTTCTCGGATTCGCTCTCACATACAGTTGGATATGACGAAGGCGTCTCGTGCCTGACCTGCCACGCCGTCGAGGAAACCGACGTGCAGGGCAACGCAGACTACACAGTGTCTGCCCCTCCCCGCTACCTGTTCGAGGTCAGTCCATCCCACGCCCTTCAGCGGGTCTCCCGCTTCCTGATTCGGGCCTATCCCCGAACCCACAAGGAGTCGCTCCAGAAGACGCTCTTCAAGGCGCCGGAATTCTGCGCCGCGTGCCACAAGCAGTTCATCGATGAGGAGATCAATCAGGTGGGCTGGGTTCAACTGCAGAACCAGTATGACAACTGGCGCAAGAGTCGTTGGAACCATCCGGGTGACCCCACCAAGACGGTGGAGTGCCGCGAGTGCCACATGCCCCTGGTCAATTCGTTTGATCCTGCCAGCGGTGATGGCGCCGACTACAACCGATCCACCGACGACGGCAAGCACCGTAGCCACCGATTCCTGGGTGCCAACCAGTTCATGCCTGCCCACCTGGAACTGCCGGGTGCCGACGAGCAGATCCGGCTGACGGAGAGTTGGCTGCGGGGCGACTTCGAGATCCCTGAAATCCGGGACAAGTGGCGGGACGGTCCGGCCGTCCCCATTCAGTTGGTGGTGCCGCCCGAGATTGCGCCGGGACAGCAGGCGGACATCGCCGTCCTGATCTCCAACAACAAGTTGGGCCACGAATTCCCGACCGGCCCATTGGACATCATCCAGGCCTGGATCGAAATCATCGTCAGGGACGAGGTCGGTGACGTGGTATTCCAGTCGGGCACCCTCGACGAGCGGGATTACATCGAGCCCGGCTCGTTCCTGTTCAAGGCGGAGCCCGTGGATCGATACGGCAATCTCATCGATCGCCACAATCTCTGGGAGATGGTGGGCGTGCGGTATCGCCGGTCGCTCTATCCAGGCTTTGATGACCAGGCGATGTTCTCCTTCCAGTGCCCGACCTCGGCGACCAAAGAGTCGAAGCCCCTTGATGAGCAGACCGATTTCTCGCTGCCGGCCCAGCGTGAGGGCACCCTCTTTGTCTCGGCCAGGCTCCTCTA
>JABDJZ010000537.1 GCA_013003255.1 Rhodothermales bacterium | reverse complement strand
GATCACGGCCAGCAAGGTGCTAACGCCGCCGGCAACGATGCTGGTCATGCCCATACCCTTGGTGACCCCCGTGCGGTCTGCACGCATGCGAATCAGCGTGTCCGGACCGGCCGGCTCGGCTGTGATCACAGTACCCTGCCGACTCCAGCGTCGGCTGTTTCCGATGGTCTCCGGCGTCCCGCTCTCGCCCAGATGTTCTCGCAGGATGGTCACCACCTTTCCCCAGGCCGCGTCATCCAGATGCCCGGGTATCATCACCGTCCGGATTGTATCAACCGGTGAGCCCAGCCAGCGCTTCTCCTCCTGTCCGGCCCGGGACGCGTGCATGGCGGCTTCGACAAATCGGGGGTCGATGCCAGCGGCCACGGCAGCTTCCCGGACTTCATCCAGGGTAAGCTTGGGTCCGACTGATTTCACTGAGCTGGCCTCAAGCCGGGCCGCAGCCGCGAGAAGATCAGAGGCCTCCTTGTGGGAGAAGTGCTGTTGGTCCATGTGGGGGGCTGTGGCGACGCCAATCAAAACTATCCCGCACCGTAGGTTGCGGGTCACCCATACCCCCGAGTACCTCCATGCGTTTCCTCTTTCTTCTGGTCACCACGGCTCTCATCACGGGTGACCTGGCTGCCCAGGAACTCGGCCCCTCTGTCGGCGAAGGCCCCTATGAACGGTTGGTCCTGAGGGGCGGCACAATGATCGATGGCGCGGGCGCTCCCCCCATCGGTCCGGTGGACATCGTGGTGGAGGGCAACCGGATTGTCGAGATCCGGAACGTGGGGTATCCCGGCGTACCGATTCGGGAAGGCCGTCGGCCTGCGCCCGGGGACCGGGAGATCGATGCCTCCGGGATGTACATCCTCCCCGGATTCGTCGACATGCACGGCCACACCCACAAGCCAGGCTCCGGCCAGGACGTCCCGGTGGACTACGTGCGCAAGCTCTGGTTGGCGCACGGGATCACCACCACCAGGGAACCCAGCGGCGGGGATCCCAACTGGCTCTTGGAGCAGAAGCGCCTCTCTGCGGCCAATGAAATCACGGCCCCTCGATTCTACAGCTACCCCGTCTTCGGATCGGGCTTCGGCAAGCCCATCACAACGCCCGAAGAAGCCCGCGAATGGGTGCGTTTCATTGCCGATCTGGGAGCAGACGGCATCAAGTTTTTCGGGGCGCCGCCTCCCATCATGATCGCGGCCCTGGACGAAATGAAGCGCCAGGGACTTCGGGGTACCGAGCACCACGCCCAGTTGGACGTTACCCGAATGAACGTCCTTCAGACGGCCGGTGCCGGATTGACGTCCATGGAACACTGGTACGGCCTTCCGGAGGCACTCTTCGAGGATCGGATCATCCAGCACTACCGCCTGGACTACAACTACCTGAACGAGGCCCATCGTTTCGGTGAGGCCGGCAAGCTGTGGAAGCAGGCCGCCGCACCGTTCAGTCCGCACTGGAACGCGGTCATGGACTCGCTGCTGGCCCTCCACTTTACCATCGCCCCCACCATGGTCGCCTATCTGGCAAGTCGGGACCTGGACGCGCAACAGCGGCGCCCCTGGCATTCCGAATACACCATGCCCTCACTCTGGCGGTTCTATCGACCCGCCCGCGAGGCACACGGCTCCTACTGGTTCTACTGGACCACCGAGAACGAGATGGACTGGAAGGAGAACTACCGGCTCTGGATGACCTTCCTGAATGAGTACAAGAACCGGGGTGGCCGCGTAACCCTTGGCAGTGACTCGGGCTACATCTACAACCTGTACGGGTTCGGCTACATCCAGGAAATGGAGCTTATGCGGGAGGCAGGATTTCACCCGTTGGAGGTTATCCGATCGGCTACCATTCTCGGGGCCGAAGCGCTGGGGGCGGATGACGAAATCGGCTCGATTCAGGTGGGCAAGCGGGCAGATTTTGTAATCGTGCCCGAGAACCCGCTGGAGAACCTGAAGGTGCTCTACGGCACGGGGGCCGTGAAGCTGAATGACGAGACAGGCGAGGTGGAACGCGTAGGTGGCGTGCGCTGGACCATCAAGGACGGGATTGTATTCGATGCCCGCCAGCTGCTGGAGGAAGTCAGGCAGATGGTGGAGGACGCGAAGGCTTCCGAAGGCCTCCCTGCCGGCCCGATGCCCATGTTCATCGAGACCATCAGGAGGTAGAGCATGAAGCGGATCCTCTCTTTCCTGATTCTCGCCGGACTCGTCAGTTCGGGCGCGGTCGCTCAGGACTGGTCCACGATACGCCTCACGTATGACGAGCCCGCCTCGGCCTGGAATGAAGGTCTACCCGTGGGGAATGGACGTTTGGGGGCGATGGTCTACGGAATCCCGGGCCAGGAACGATTGGCCCTCAACGAGGAGACGCTGTGGTCAGGCGGTCCGTACGACCCGACCAACGAGGGGGGAGCCGAGGCACTTCCCGAGATCCGCCGCCTGCTCTTTTCCGGCGACGTGGAAAAGGCGCACGACCTCTTCGGCCGGACCATGATGGGAGTGCCGTACGAACAGCAGAAATACCAGCCGTTCGGAACGCTGTGGCTCGACTTTCCCGGGCACGAGTCATTCACGGACTACGCGCGGACGCTGGACATGGATGCCGGGCAGGTGGTGGTCCGGTATGTGGTGGACGGCGTGACATACACGCGGACCACGTTCTCCAGCGCACCGGCCCAGGTGCTGGTGGTCCGTCTGGAGGCCAGCGAGTCCGCCAGCATCAGTTTCGATGCCATGCTGCAGGGCGTTCGGAATCCGGCCCATTCGAACTACGGGACGGACTACTTCCGCATGGACGGCCTGCCGGATGACACGTTACGCATCACCGGCAAGAGCTCGGACTATCTGGGAATCAAAGGGGCGCTGACCTACGAGGGGCGTCTCGTGGCCCGGGCCGAAGGCGGCACGACCGAGGTTGACTACCGAACGTTGAAGGTTCGTGACGCCGATGCCGTCACGCTGGTGTTTGCGGGAGCCACCTCATTCGTCAACTACAGGGACGTGTCGGGAGACCCGGCTAAGCGTGTGGCTGCCACGCTGGCGGGGGTCGCCGAGACGGACTACAGACGGCTGGCCGAGGAGCAGATGGCCGACCACCGGGCGCTGTTCCGGCGCGTTTGGGTCGGCGCGCCCGAGATCGGGAGCACATCGACCACGGGCCGGCGATTGGAGCAGTTGGACGCCCGGCCGGATCCGGGCCTCTTCGCACTGGCCTACCAGTGGGGGCGCTACCTGCTCATCAGCAGCTCTCGGCCCGGAACGCAGGCGGCCAATCTGCAGGGCATCTGGAATGAGGACCCGAATCCATCGTGGGATTCCAAGTACACGGTCAACATCAACCTGCCGATGAACTACTGGCCCGCGGAGTCAGCGAGCCTTCCGGAGTTGGCCGGTCCGCTGTATGCGTTGATCGAAGACGTGGCCGAAGCCGGCGTCTCGGTGGCCCGCGAACACTGGGGAGCGCGTGGATGGGTGCTTCACCAGAACACCGATCTCTGGCGCGCCACCGCACCGATGGACGGACCTTCCTGGGGTGCGTGGCCGGTTGGCGGGGCGTGGCTGGTGACGCACCTGGTCGAGCGGGACCGTTTCGATCCGAATGCGGCCTTTCTCGACCATTGGTATCCCATTCTCCGTGGGCAGGCCCGCTTCCTGGCCGACATCCTGGTGGAGCATCCGGAGCGCGGATGGATGGTCACGGCGCCGTCAAACTCCCCGGAGAACTTCCCGGCGTATCCCGGGAACGGCCGCTACTTCGACGAGACCAGCGGGCTCTTCCTGCGCGGCAGGATGATGCAGGCTGGACCCACGATGGACAATCACGTCATTCGGTTTGTCTTCGAGGGCTTTCTGGATTGGGCCGACAGGCTGGACCGGGACTCCGGGATGCGCGAAGAGATTGCTGCGCTGATGGACCGCCTGCCACCGAACCAGGTAGGCCGGCATGGTCAACTCCAGAAGTGGCTCGACGATTGGGAAGACCTGGAGCCGACCCACCGACACGTATCGCATCTGTGGGGCGTGTATCCC
>JABDJZ010000529.1 GCA_013003255.1 Rhodothermales bacterium | reverse complement strand
TCGGTCCGGGCGAGGCCATTCTGCTCTACACGGACGGTTTGACCGAACTGCGAAGCCAGGATGGCGCCCTCGCAGGCACCGAACTGCTCGTGACAATCGCCCGGGAAGCGCCCTCACTGCAGGACCTTGCCGAGAGCCTGCTGGCCGCGTCAGGCCGTCAGCACTTTGACGATGACGTGATGATCTTTCGCCTTAAGCGGGACGGGAGCGAAGAATCGGCGGCGCTGTAGCACTGTCGCGCTGGGCAACCGGCCCCTTAGGCGCCGGCCGTTACCCGCGTATCTTGGGCCAACCAACCCGCGCGGCCCATGCGACCCCTCCTCTTCGGCCTGATCCTCCTGACCGCCTGCTCGTCGCCCCCGGACTCCGGGACTAACCCGCTGGTTGACGAAGCCGAATCGCGCCTTGGTGCTACCCCCGGCGGTCAGATTGTACTCCGCGCACTGGAAGCGCACGGAGGACTCGAAGCCTGGCATGCGGCCCCGACCTCCAGCTATACCTGGGAGTACAGCAACCACGGCTCCCAGACCCGCTTCAAGACTCACATGGTGGTGGACAACCACTCGCGACTGGCGTACCACGACCTTCTGGAATACGGCACGCCCGATTCGGTTGAAACTGTCGAGGCGCGGTTCGCCTGGAACGGCACCGAGGCCTGGATGCACCCGCCCGAGCAGGAGAATCCCAACCCCATGTTCTGGGCCACGACCGGGTACTACTTCTCCTCGATCCCCTTCGTCCTGGCGGATCCCGGCCTCCAATACGAGGTCTTGCCCGTGGACACGCTGGATGGCCGTCCTCACGACATGGTTCGCGTCTCGTTCGACGAGGGCGTTGGCTACTCCGACGGTGACTGGTACACCCTCTATGTGGACCAGGAGACAGACCTGGTCACTGCAATTCGGTACACGGTGACCTACGGCCGCGGCCGCCCTGCCCCCGACGCAACCCCGCGTGAGAACCTCTTCTACTATCAGGACCTGGTCACCGTGGACGGCCTGACCGTCCCTACGCGCTTCCGCGGGTACCGCTATGCGGACGGACTGCGAGGAGACCTCCGCAACGAGGCGTGGGTGACCGACATCAGTTTCCGTCGACCCTTCGATTCCTCCCGACTGGCAGTGCCGGAAGGGGCTCAGGTCGTACTTCCGCCTGTGGGCTGAACCCGGTCAGTCTCTTGCCGCGGGCCCCGGTCCCGAGCTGGCCCGGTGCCAGCTCTGACAGACCTACAGCCGGTTAAACCGCTCTATGGCAGCCTTGGTGAGTTCCTCGCGGTGGTCCGGATGCGCAATCTGGATGAGGGCGCGGGCGCGCTCGCGCAGGTCCTTGCCATATAGATTGACTGCACCGTACTCCGTGACCACGTAGTGCACGTGGGCCCGGGTGGTAACGACTCCGGCTCCTGGCTTCAGGAAGGGCACGATGCGGGACTCGCCGCGCCGCGTGGCCGAGGGCAGCGCGATGATGGGCTTTCCGCCGGGCGAGAGGGATGCCCCGCGAATGAAATCCATCTGTCCGCCGACGCCCGAGTACTGGCGCGTGCCAATGCTGTCCGCAACCACCTGCCCGGTGAGGTCCACTTCGATGGCGCTGTTGATGGCCACAACCTTGTCATTCCGCCTGATGGCAGCCGTGTCATTGGTGTAGCCACAATCGAGCATCATCACCTGTGGATTGTCATCCACGAAGTCATAGAGACGTTGGGAGCCCACGAGGAAACTCGCCACAATCTTTCCCGGGTGGGTCCGCTTCTTCGCACCGTTGACCACTCCGGACTCGACCAGCGGAATCACGCCGTCCGAGAACATTTCCGTGTGGATTCCGAGGTCCTTGTGATCGGTGAGCGCCGCGAGAACCGCATCCGGTATGGCGCCAATGCCCATCTGGAGACACGAACCATCCTCGATCAGGTCCGCGACCAGTTGGCCGATCTGCTCCTCGACGGGCGTCAGAATGGGTGCCGGATGACTCGGCAGCGGGGTGTCGACCTCCACCGCACAGTCAATGTCGCGGATGTGAATGATCCCGTCGCCGTGGGTGCGGGGCATGTTGGGGTTGATCTGCGCGATGACCTTCCCGGCAGTCTCAACCGCGGCACGCGAGCAGTCCACAGAAACGCCCAGCGAGCAGAATCCGTGCTTGTCCGGGGGAGACACGTGCACGAGGGCTACATCGAGGGGCAGGACACCCCTTCGGAAGAGCGCCGGCGTTTCGGAGAGGAACACCGGGATGTAGTCGGCACCTCCCTCCTGCACGGCCTTGCGGACGTTCCCTCCAACGAACAGGGCGCTGGTATGAAACCAGTCGCGGTAGGCAGGATCGGCGTACGGCGCCTTGCCCTCCGTGTGGAGGTGAACCACCTCGATGTTGCGGATGTCCGGAGCGCGGTGGGTCATCGCCGCTACCAAGGCTTCGGGGGCAGCGGCGGCCGTATGAACGAAAACCCGGTCGCCGGATTCTATATGCAGTGCGGCCTCGGCCGCGGTAGTCATTCTCATGGATTCAGAGGTTCAAGTCGGGGCCGAAAAATTACCCGTATGAGGGCGGCCACGTGTAGGGGAAACCCGTCAGGAGCCGTGCGAATCCTTCCCCGTCGCGAAGACTCGGTTGAATCCCCGAATCGCTGGGCCCTGTCACCGCGGAAATCCCCGGCGGCCCTACCTTTCCCACGATGATCTCAGACCCACCACATCCATGCGCGTAGCAAAGGAATTCAGATGGGAGGCCGCCCACCGCATCCCCTGGCATGAGGCCGGATGCCACAGCCTCCATGGGCACTCCTACCACATGACGGTGGAGTTGGAGGGCGAGCCTGACGCCCGCGGCATGGTCATCGACTTCAAGGAGATCAAGGCCATCGTACGGCCGCTGGTGGATGAGTGGGATCACTCGGTGATGGCGCACGACGAAGACGTGGAGTTGATCGCGGCGGTGAGGTCCCTGGGCTCCAAGCTGTCGATCCTCCCATGCGACACGACGGCCGAGAACGTCTGCATCGTGGCGCTGGAGCGGATTCGTGAGATGGGCGGCGCCCGTTTGAGAGAACTGGGCATCACCCGGGTCGCGGTCCGGGTGCGTGAGACGGTGACCAGTTACGCCGAGGTTTCGGGAGCGCTGTAGGCGCCCGCGCCGCGACCGAGCGGGAGCGCAATACGGCTTAAGTCCGGTGTGGTGATTGCCGATACGGCCTATCGCAGGGTGTGTCATGTCGACGTGGCACCCATGTCAGATTAGGCCCTTCCCTTACTACGGACCGCGATGAAGCCCCTACTTCAACTCCTTTCCATTTCCTGTCTGGCCATTGTTCTTTCCGGCTGCGCAGACCACATGCTCTCCGCAGACGGCTCCCAGGCGCAGTCCGGCGAGCAGACGCTGGTCAGTCGGACCGACGCGCCCACCCAGGGCAAGCTTCGCCACCCGCAGGTGATGGACGACGCCTTCGCGACCAAGCGGGGAGACAAGGCATCCAAGTACGGTGCGCAGAATGCCCACCTGTTTGTGGCGTTCGCCGAGTACGAGGCTGACGGCGTCACTCGTCGTGTGCTGGATTCCTATGGCGTGACCCGTCGGATCCTGCAGGAGTATGGCGTTACCCGCCGCGTGCTCCAGGAGTACGGGGTCACCCGCCGTGTGCTCGAGGAGTATGGAATTACCCGCCGCGTCATGGAGGAGTATGGCGGCCTGACGTTTGAGCTACTCGAAGACTACCTCTTCCTGGAGGCCAATGGCGTGACCCGTCGCGTGCTGGACGATTACGGTGTCACCCGCCGCGACCTGGAAGACTATGCCGAGACCTACCAGCCTGAAATCGAGGTCCGCGTCCGCATCAACCACGTGCGCCCAGGTGTCACGATCGCCTTCGTTGCTGACTTCCTCGACACGTTCCTGGAAGAGATCGCCGACGATCCCGACATCGAACTCGTCGAGCCGGATGTGGAACTGGAAGGCGCCCCGCTGTACCTGAAGGATGGTCTCCGGCATGACAAGCAGATGATGCCGTGGAACATCGCCAGCGCCGGCGCCACGTTTGTGGACTTCAGCAAGGACGATGTCGATGTCTTCATCCTTGACTCGGGCGTCTATGACCGCGACCTCAACATTGTGGAGGCCAAGGACTTCACGATGCTGTTCCAGAACCGCGAGGAAGAAATGTGGGATGACTCCGAGGTCATCAACATGCCCTTCTTCGATCCCGGTGAGATGGGAGACCCTGTAGACCGGAACGGCCACGGAACCCATGGCGCCGGAACCATTGGTGCCAAAGACAACGATGACGGCACCAAGGGCATGGCGCCCGAGGCCCGAATCCACAGCCTCAAGGTCCTGACTGACGACGGCCGCACGGATATCACCACCGTGGTTTCCGCCATCGACTACGTGACCGACTTCAAGCAGCAGAACCCCACCCAGCCCGTGGTCGCCAACATGAGCCTGGGCATGGACCTCGAGTCCACGGCATACAACATTCTGGACGAGGCCGTCAAGCGCGCCATCGACTTCGGCGTCGTGGTGGTGGTTTCTGCAGGCAACGACTACGCCGACGCATCCACGTACTCACCGGCCCACGTTTACGAGGCCATTACGGTGGGTGCCTATGACCGGCACGACGAATTTGCAGCCTTCTCCAACTATGGCTCGGCCATCGACATCCTGGCCCCCGGCGACCAGGTGGTCTCTCTGACGCACTTGGAGAGCGAAGCCGCCAACGATGACAACATCGTGCTGTCTGGTACCTCCATGGCGGCACCGCACGTCGCCGGAGCCGCCGCACTGTATCTGGTTCAGCACCCATACGCCTCCCCGGCTGAGGTCAAGCAGGCCCTGATCAACGCGGCCGACGCGCGCGTTCAGAATGTCCCACAGGGAACGACCACTCGGGCCCTGAATGTGGGCTTTGCCGACGACGGCAATACCAAGGCCTTCGAAGTCAAGCATGCACGCTATGAAGTTTCGGCTTCGGGAACTCGCAAGCTCAAGTTTGAGGGCCACGGCCCGCGCCTGGACACGGTAGTCCTGACCAACGCAGCGCGCGGAACGGAGATGACCACCATGTTTGTCCAGGACGACGGCAATTGGAAGTACGAGGTTGTAGAACCGGAGATCGTTCCCTGTGCCGTGGATGTGGCCTACCTCGGCGGTACCCATGACGCTCAGACTGTCCGTCAGCCGGTGGAATTTGCTCCCGGCAGCTGTGAGCCACTTCTCGCACTGACCAAAGTCGAGTGGAAGAGCGACGAGGAACTCGTCGTCGAGGGAGATCTGGCCAGCGGCGTTTCTGTGGTCCTCACCGATTCCCAGACGGGCTATGAGATCGCCACGCTCGTGGCCGGGTCCAATCACGAATTTGACTTCGCTACACAGGCACTCAACGATCCGCCGTGCCGAGTCACGGCCACCACGGCCGGGGACTCCGTAGACGCGGTCGTCGAAGACGCGGACCTGGACGATTGCAGCGGCGGCCTCGGTATGACGATTGAAGTCAGCCTCAAGAAGGCCGAGTACGATCAGGACAAGGACAAACTGACCGTTGAGGGTGAGGTCCACGCCGGAGCAACCGTGACTTTTGTGAGTCCTGCCTCAGGCAATGCGTTCGGCACAGAAGTGGCAGGAAACAACGGCAGCTTCAAGCTGCAGGAAGAGAATCCCTCCATCATCCCATGCGTGGTCCGCGTTGTATCGAGTCTGGACGGGTCCGTTGCGGAGCGCCCGGTAATCAAGAAGGGTTTCGACACCGCGCCGAGCAACTGCGAAAAGGTCTTCGCCATGGAGCACGTCAAGTGGCACGCCAACGACGAAAAGCTTGAGCTGAAAGGCCTCGGCCCGTACAACGGCACTGTCACGTTTCGGAATTCCAGAACCGGGGATGTGGTTCACACCGCCACCCTGGACGACCGCGGCGGTTTCGACGATGACGTTACCGGGCTGCAACACGTCCCCTGCTCCCTGATCATTGAGCACCAGGGCCAGGACTTTGTCTCCTACGAGAGCCCCATTGAAAACGTACCGAGCAACTGCGATGTGGACCTGGTTTTCAACCTGCTCCAGTACACGGCCATCTACAACCGCCTGAGTGCAGGCGGCATTGCCACGGCCGGAAGCATGGTGACGTTGCGAAACGCGGACACCGGTGAAACCATCCGCACCGTTTTCGCAACGGAAGACCGCACCTGGCGGGCTGACATGGACCTGTCCGAGTCGGGCGACAACCCGCCGTGCCGTGTTGAGGCT
This sequence comes from Rhodothermales bacterium, assembly GCA_013003255.1. Lineage (GTDB taxonomy): Bacteria > Bacteroidota > Rhodothermia > Rhodothermales > UBA10348 > JABDJZ01. The sequence goes on along the minus strand of JABDJZ010000529.1, from coordinate 1,116 downwards.
GCCGCGACCAATGGGGACGTTCTGGTCTCCACTGTCAATCCGATGGCGGACTGTAACCCAGACTTCGTCTACACTCCAGTAGAGGGGGCGGTCGAGCAGAACCCGTATTCCTATATCGAGCTGAGTCGCGCCGACTACAACCAGACGGCCCGCACGCTACGTGTGTCAGGCAACGGGTATGAGTTCATGGAGATCACGGTCCGCAACCCGGTTACGGGTGAGACCTTCGGCTCCATGACCAATGACGACACGCCGGCCTTTGACTTCTACGTCGATATCCCCGGCACCATCCCTTGTGGCATCACGGCTGAACTGGACGGACGCCAGACGGACCGCGCCGTTTCCAACACGACGCCCAACTGTGATGACCACCCCTTCCTGGACATGGCCAGCTGGAAGGACGGCGTCCTTCAAATTGAAGGGCTGGGCGGTGCAGGCATGCCGGCTGAGCTCAACAGCACAGGCCGCGGCCTGTTCGCGAGCTCGACGTTTGATCAGAACGGTGCGCTCTCACTCCAACTGGACTCGACTACCCTGGACTGGATCCCCTGCGAGATCGAGATGACCTCCAATGGAGGCAGTGTGACGCTGCCGGTCAACGGAGCTCCCGACTTCTGCGATGGCACGCCGGTTCTCCTGCTCACCAAGTGGGCCAACGGCCAGCTGATGCTGACCGCCCGGGGCGGATTCGGAGCCGAGGTTGCCATCACCGCCACCAACCGGGGCGAGGCAGTCACCAGCGGCACGTTTGACTCAAATGGCATGTTCTCAATCGGACTGCCAGCATCCCAGCTTGCTTACGTCCCGTGCCAGCTAACCTTCTCCACGGAGGGCATGACTGCCACCAGCCTCGTGACAAACAGTCCGGACTCCTGTGACGGAACACCATTCGTGAACGAGGCAAGATGGAACGGTGGCTACTTCCTGTTCGAGGCCGAGGGACCGATGAGTGGCGACTACCGGATCTCCAGCACACAGCGCCCGGAAACCCTCTTTGACTCGCAGTTCTCTGAGGAAGGCCTTGCCGAGCTCAGTCTTTCCGGCGATCAGGGCATTGCCTTCATGCCATCTGAAATTCTGCTTGAGTATCGTCACCGTCCGGGTGCCGAACTGAGC
>JABDJZ010000511.1 GCA_013003255.1 Rhodothermales bacterium | reverse complement strand
CATCACGTCAGCGTAGTAGTTGACGTACGTGTTCATCTCTCCGAGTTCGACGTTTCCGACGCAGTGGTCCACGTATTTCAGGCCCACCGGGGCCGGAGACCAGAACGGATTCGACCAGGCCTGGAAGCCGGGGAGGAAGAGTCCATTGTAGTTGCGCCGCTCCACGAAGGTGTGAATGGTCTCGCCGTATGTGGCGATCGAGGCCAGAACCACGATGCCGTGCTCGTCCTCGATGGTGTAGGGCTCCCGCACGGGCGTGGCGCCCCGTCGAACCGTTTCCTCGAAGGAATAGCGGGCGTCGTCAACCCACAGGGCGATGTCGCGAATGCCGTCGCCGTGCTTGAGCACATGCTGCCCGACCGGGGACTGTCCATCCATTCCGGAGGTCAGCACAAACCGGATCTTGTCCTGCTGGACCAGGAAGCTTGTGGCGTCGCGGAAACCGGTCTCGAGGCCGCGATAGCCCACAATCTGAAATCCGAACGCCGCCTGGTAGTAGTACGCGGCCTGCCGGGCATTGCCGACATAGAACTCTACGTAGTCGGTGCCGTTGAGAGGCAGGAAATCCTCGGAAGCGGAAGGGGCGCTGGGTGCAAGCGTATCAGCCTGTGACATGGTCCATCGGGGTTGTTCAACAGTCGGTTTTAGACCTGATGGTACGAATCAGGTTTCTGGCTTCGGGCGAACAATCGTGGTGGCAATGAGGGTGTTTGTCACGTGTTGTGTTTGTATTGGCCCCTGTGAATGAACATTGTTTGGCGAAAGGGCAACTGGGACCAATATGTGCCCGGTCTCCTGTTCTCGCGTAGACGGCCGCACGAAGATTCTTCGGTCGACCAATCAGAAGTGAAATGCCCAAAAAGTGGACGACCCTGGCAAGCCGCTACCTGCTCAAGCGGAAGTGGATGAATCTGCGCATGGATCACGTCCGGCTGCCCACCGGAGCGGAGATGCCGGAGTTCCACGTCCTGGAGTATCCCGATTGGGCCGCCGTGGTGTGCATCACTCAGGACGGTCGCTACGTACTGGTGGAGCAGTTCCGCTACGGAGTGGGGAAGAACAGCATCGAGTTTGCCTCTGGCGCCATTGACCCGGGGGAGGAACCCGAGGCCGGTGCCCGCCGAGAACTGCTTGAGGAAACGGGGTACGAGGCCGACGAATTTCACTACCTCGGTGCTTTTGCCCCGGATCCTTCGAAACACACGAACTTCGCCCACCTATACGTTGCCAGGAATGCCCGGAAGATTGCAGAACCGACCCTTGATGATGGCGAAGACCTGCGCGTCGTAACGCTCACCCGTAAAGAACTCGAAGAAGCCATTGGCTCGAAGATCATTCACGGCATTCACGTCGCAGCGCTCTGGCTTGCGGAGCAGAAAGGCCTCCTTGAGTAGGGGGCTTCTGCCGGCGGTCGGTCTTTGGCTTCTGGCAGGGTGCGGACCCGTGCTTCCGGAGGTGGAGTCGCTGCAGGTGGAGCGCGCTTCCTGGGACTCGGTTCTGGTGGTGCTCCACTTCGAGAAGCCGGCCTCACTGGCGGCTCGTCCGATTCTGCCCGATCACGTGGTGGTGACGCTGTTTGATGCCCACTATGACACGCTGTACACAGGCCGGGACTCGGTGCTGTTCGTTCCGGACGGGATGCTCGGGCCCAATGAACCCGTCCTGGTGGAGGCCTGCGGCATTTTCGGGACCTCGACGGTTTGTGAGCAGCGACCGATACATGCCTCGCCAAAACGCATCGACTCAGAGGTAGTTGTCACCTATCCCACTGACTCTGAAGAGATGGCCCGAGGGACCTACCGCCTGGCGCCCCGTTTGCGTCGCGCCCGTTTCGGGGCCAGTGACTGGGAGGATGTCGAGGGACTTATTCCCGACAGTGTGGAGGCTCTGGTGCGGGTCCTGGACACGGAAGATTCCGGCCTCAGAGTTCCAATGCGCCTGGGCGGGGGACGGTTTGACCTCAGACGTGCGGAGGGCTACCGCGACTACCGCTTCTACCTGATGTCCGCGTTGCGGGAACGAGGTGAGGCCGAGGTCGAGTTTCGACTCATTACCAAGTTCCGGAATGGCCCATTGACGGTCGGCTCGTCCGTGGTTTCCGTCAACCGGAAATCGGAGGAGGAGCAGGCAGCTGAGGTGAGTCTGTTGGCTGAGGCGGCTGGAAACGTCCTGCTGCGGCGGCTGTCCAGGGTATCGAGCAACCGGCGGGCCTACGTCTTCGTGAACGAGTGGGAATACCTCCCGGACACCCGCCGGTACCGGGCGGAGATCGAGCTGCACTGGAAGCCCATCGCCCGCCGCAACTGGCGAGAGCTCGTTGGAAGACTTGAGGCCGGAGAGCGCGGTGACCGGGCCCGACTCACCCTGATTCGGGCCAGCGATGAGGCGCGCCGCGCCTGGGAGGATGAAGTGTCCGGAGAGATCCTCGAACTGGGGAATCTTGAGTCGGACCCCGGAGAGGAGCGCCGCTAGATCCCGCTGGATCCCGCTAGATCCCGCTCGAGAGGCTGTCCGACTGGCTGCCCCCCGTTTGCATGATCCGGAAGAGGACGGGCAGCCGCATTTTGACGGCTACGGCTTCGCCTCCGGACCGGCCCGGCATGAAGACCGTCTTTCGCAGGGCCTGAACGGCGGCGGAGTCACACATGGGGTGGAGGGACTGGTAGACTTCCACATTGGTGGCGCGGCCATCCGGCTCCACGACGAAATCCAGCACCAGACGTCCCTGGATTCCCGCCTCGATGGCCAGTTGCGGATACTTGATGTTGATGTAGTAGGCACCAAGTCCACCCTTGATCTCGGGCATGGTCTCCGCGGCAGCGAGAACGAGTCGCTCTACCCGCTGGACGCGCGACAGGGACCTCGGTACGTCCGTCCCCGGATCCTCTGATGCCACCTCATCATCCAGCGCGCCCTCGCTTGGGCTTTCGGGGGCCACCTCGTCTCGGACGATGGGCGGCACATCCGAGAAGAGGATACCGGGCGCCGCTGAAAGTCCCTCCTCAAACCGGACGTTTTCCAGCGCGATGATTTCGTTCGAGTCAATCACCTGCCATCCAACCCGGTCCGGAGCCCCTTGCGGCAGCGGCAGGTTTACCAGAATCAGGGCAAGCAGGGTCGATCCGGCCAACGCTGCAAGGAATCGGCTGAGGTAGGCCTCGTTGCGCTCGCGAACGGATTGAGTTCGACTCACGGTTCTGGGGAGATCCGGCGGTTCCTGGAAAGATCCAGTTCAAGCTGAAGGTACATCCCGCCAGGTTCTGGCACGTTCGATCCCGGGATAGGTTGCAGCAGAGGGGAGGTGGACGGATCTTGCGGCCATGGGAACAGCACTGTTTGTCGAAGAGAAGGGCTCAGATCCATCCGTTGCGCTGCGCGAGGTGTCGGCGGCCGAATTGCCGGAGGGCGATGTCCTGGTCTCTGTGGAGTGGTCCAGCCTCAACTACAAGGATGCCCTGGCACTGACCGGCAGGAGTCCGATCATCCGCGGCGCGTTCCCCTTCATTCCCGGTATTGACCTTGCCGGCGTGGTCCTGGAGTCGAAAGACCCCCGCTTCGCGTCCGGCGACCGTGTGCTCCAGACCGGGTGGGGCCTCGGTGAGACACGCTTCGGAGGGTACGCGACCCTGGCCCGTCTCAAGTCGGAGCACCTGGTCGCCGTCCCGGACGCGCTATCGAACCGCGATGCCATGATCATCGGGACGGCCGGATTTACGGCCATGCTGGCCTGCCAGGCACTCCTGGACGTCGGCACGGCGGACGGACCGGTGGTAGTCACCGGCGCCTCGGGCGGTGTCGGCAGCTTCTCCATTGCATTGCTCAAGCGACTCGGGTTTGAGGTCGTTGCCTCAACCGGCTCTGGAGATCCCGGGTACCTGGAGCGACTGGGCGCCCGGGACATCATCACCAGGCAGGAGTTGGGCCAGGGAGCGACAAGACCATTGGATTCAGCCCGCTGGGGAGGCGCCGTGGACAGCGTGGGTGGTCCCACCCTTGAGGCCCTCATCAGTCAGGTCGGCGTGCGAGGCTCGATCGCCGCATGCGGCCTCGCTGGAGGGAGTTCAATTGCAACCACAGTGTTTCCCTTCATCCTTCGCGGCGTCTCGCTCCTGGGAATCGATAGCAATACATGCCCGACCGATCTCCGCGTTGCGGCATGGGGACGTCTGGCGGCGTTAGCTGACCGGGACCTTCTTGACCTCCTTGTTACTGAGACGGACCTGGCTGGACTCCGGGACGAGGCATCCCGACTACTGGCGGGCAAGAAGCGCGGGCGGACGGTGGTGAAATGCCAGGCGTAACCAGATCCGTCTGGCAGTCCCGGAAGGCCGCCCGTGAAGCCTGCGATGTCTGCATTGTCGGAGCCGGAATTCTGGGGGCGTCCACGGCCTGGTGGCTTGGCAAACTCGCGCCCAGGCTGCGCGTGGTTGTGGTCGACGCCCGCTGGCCGGCCTATGGGGCCAGTGGCCGAAACGCCGGCTTTCTGCTGCAGGGCGCCGTCACAGACTATGTGTCCGACATCCGTCTGTACGGGATCGATCGGGCCAGGGCACTGCGGACATTCACCCACGAGAATCGGGATCAACTCCTGGCGGAGATTCCGACTGAGAGCTTCGGCTTCGTGCCGTCAGGCAGCCTCACGGTAGCTGGTGAGACGGAAGAGGAGGAGCGCCTTCGCGAGTCGGCCGCGCTCATGGACCGGGACGGTTTTCCTGCCGAATTGCTGGGGGCCTCTGCGGTGAACACCAGACTGGGCTCGAAGGACTACCGATCCGGGTTGTTGGTGCCCACGGGTGGCATGCTCAATCCGGCCGAGCTGGTGGGCCAGCTCATCGCCCGCTCGGGTGCCACCAGCCACACGCATCGTCCGGTATTGCATGTAGATGCAGATGCGGTGGAGGGGGGTGACTTCCGCATTGCTGCAGGGACGGTTGTTGTCTGCGCCGGACCATGGACCGCCGAACTGCTGCCTGAAGCGGCCCGGTTCGTCCGCCCGGTTCGGGCACAGATGATGGCGCTGGAGCCCGCCCGGCCGATGACCCTCGACCTGCCGATCTACAGCCACGAAGGGTTCTACTACCTCCGACCAGACCCACGCGGCCGAATCCTGGTTGGCGGCGCCCGGCATCTTCATCGCGAGGTAGAGGTGGGGTTCCGGGACGCGACCACGCCCGCGCTCCAGGCTGATCTGCTCGACTACGCCCGCCGCCATTTCCCGGAATTGGCTCGCGCCAGGAAGGTGACCGCGTGGGCCGGAACCATGGGGTTCTCACCGGACGGGCTGCCTTTTGTCGGTCGAGTGCCGTCCGGGGCATACCTGGCGACCGGGTTCACCGGGCACGGGATGGCCTACGGATTCAGGTCCGGAAGACTCCTGGCAAATCTGGTGACTGGCACTGAAGACCCCTTTGCGGCGCTTTTCGATCCGGAGCGACCTACCGCGGCCGCCAGTCAATGCGCGTCTGACTGACCAGGCCGCCATCTTCGCCCTGGACCTCGTAAATCCAGGTCGATTCCGAATCCGGCAGCGGCGCGCGCATCGTCCGCAGATGCTGACCCATTACCGCCTCATTCTTGAACTGCATCTCCAGTCGCCGGACCTGGTGTTGCGCCAGCCAATCGGACTCCATCGCGTCCATCGCCCAGGCCAGATAGCGGACGTGGTTTACGTGGCGGTTCATGTCGATGTCCGTGTAGGCGGCTCGGCGGGTCCCCGCAGTCTCGGTGGCATTCCCGATGCGCGGGATACGGCCGAAATCATCGACAAGACTCCGTGGGCGCTCCGGGAGCGGGAGGGAGGTCACCACTTCAGGAAGTCGGGCAGGCCGGCGCCGGCTGATGTCAATCAGGAACCAGGCCGTCGTGGCCCGCGCCGTGATCCGGTCGTTGACCGACACCTCGAAATCGCGCGTGGCGAAGATACCCTGCCTTCCGGACGGCCAGGTGGTAACGGCCACCTCATCCTGCCAGCGCGGCATCTCCTGAACTTCGAGGACAAGGCGGGCTAGCACCCAGGCCAGGCCCTCACCTACCAGTTGGGTGGCACCCAACTCCAGATGATCAGCGTGGTTGGCAGCGGCGTCCTGGAGGTAGTCGCACAGTACGTCGGGGCGGGCCGCGCCCGTACTGTCGGCCTCGTGGGCGCGCACCTTGTATCGGAAGGTCCGGGTGGTCCGGTTATTGCCATCAGTCATTGTGCGGCGAAACTACGTCTGCCGCGCCAGCAAAACCTCACGACCGACGGCCAGAAACGACCGCGTCCACCCGCGACCGGTCTCAAACAGCATGATTCAGCTATTCAGCCGATTTAGGCGATCGACCAAGGCGAAATCATCGGACAAACCCTCCACGGAGCCTGATAAGGGCGTTTCCGAAGGGTTGAAACTCGTCGGCGCTGAAGCGTCGCAGGAACCGGAGCGCCCCACGCTGACCGTGGTGGCGAAGCCGCCTGCATCCATTACTCGCATTTACGAAGACTCAACGCTGTATCCCATGGAGGAAAAACGTGCCGAATCGGACCGCGTAATCGCCTACCTCATGGCCACCGGTCAACTTACTCAGGGAATGCTCAACCGGACCAAGCGTCTGTGGAGAGCCGCCGGACGCAAGGACGCCCTTTGGCGTGTCCTGCTGAGGTCCGACGAACTCCCGGAGGACACCGTATATGAGGCCGCCGCCAGCGTGTACAGCTTTTCGCCCGTGAACGTGTCCCTGCTGGAGACCGTCGGGTTGATCGATCATCTCTCCAAGGTGTGGCCACAAACCGTGATTTCTCGCCTGGTGGGCCTCGGGATTCTTCCGGTGATTCCGGCAGAGAAGCCCTCGAAGAAGGCGCTGACGTTTGCAGCGTATGACCCCACCAGATCCGAGGTTCGGCGCATGGTGGAGACGGCAGCCTCAGGGCCGTACTCCCTGCACTACCTGTCGCGATCGGGCATCGAAGCATGCACGAAGGCCGTTTCAGACTTCCTGCCGGGCGTGCTGCCAACCGGCCTGCGCCGAATCAGTGCCACCGATTCCGATGACGCGCCAACCATCAGAAAGGCGGCGTGATTTAGATGGCCGTCGGAGATCTCGGATTTGGCAACCGGCTCCACCGGTCACGGGGCGCGAAGGAGCGCAAACCGGAGGCTGAGGAAAAGCCTGCGGAACCCAGCAACGTGGCTTTGCCCGCGATCACTTTTGATGAGGCGTGCCGCAATGACCGCGTGGTCTACCGGTTGCTGGACAAGGGCTTTGTAACTCCGGAGGGCCTGCAGCCCTCGTTTGAGGCCTGGCAGGCGGACCGCGAGGCCGGCCTGAGGAATCCGTTCTGGCGGATGCTCACCCTGTCGCCCGAGATCGACACTGAGACGGTGTATCTCGAGGCGTCGAAGGTCTATGCTTTCGAGCCGGCGGAGTTTGGCGAAGAGGAGGTCATGGAGTTCCTGGAGACCCACCGGGCATCCTTTGACGAGGACGCGTGGGATGGAATGCTGGAGCTGTTCCTGATCCCGATTTCCCTGGATCCCGAGCCCATCACGGGCGAGCCACGGTGGACCTTCGCCACGCACGACCCCACCCGTCCGGAAATCCATCAGCTCCTGAAGCGGATGGATGTGCGCCGGTTCGAGGTGAAGTACTGTCCGGAGTCCCAGTTGATGGGCATCGTCACCGAGTCGTTCGTCAGTCGGAACGAATTCCTGGAACGCCTGGAAAACACCCAGCACGTCTTCGAGCTGGGTGGTTCGGACGAAGAGCCCGATCAGGTTGATGATCGCCTCGAGCAGGAGATGAAGGGCTCCAAGCTCATTAACCTGTTTGAAGCAGCTCTGGTCGAGGCCGTCAAGGCGGGCACCTCCGACATTCACATATTTCCGAATCCAGACGGCAAGATTGAAATACACTTTCGTGTCGATGGCGAACTCGACCTTTGGTATAGGGAGGAAACCGTCAGGGCCGAGTCCTTCCTGGCCGTGGTCAAGGACAACGCGGTCAACGTGGACCGTTTTGAGCGCGACCGCGCACAGGACGGCTTTATCCAGCGATGGATTGACGACGCGCTGATTCGCTTCCGCGTGTCGATCCTTCCGATTGCCACGGCCCGCCAGGAGATCAGCGCAGAGAGTATTGTCATCCGCGTTCTGGATGACCGCAAAGTGCTCACCGACCTGCGCAAGATCGGACTTCTGGACACGGCCATGAAGCGGTTCGACATGGCCATTCGTCAGCCGCACGGGATGGTGATTCTCACCGGGCCCACGGGATCCGGAAAGAGCACGACGCTGGTCGCGGCACTACACCAGGTGGTCACCCCCAAGGTCAATGTCCTCACGGTCGAGGATCCGGTTGAGTACATCATCCGTGGCGTTCGCCAGATCAAGCTCAGTCACAAGCTGGATCTTGAGGGTGCCCTGCGCGCCATTCTTCGGCACGACCCTGACATCGTCATGGTCGGCGAGATGCGTGACCAGCTGACTGCTGAACTCGCCGTCAAGCTGGCCAATACGGGTCACCTGACCTTTTCAACACTGCATACGAACGACGCGCCGAGTGCCGTATCCAGACTGTTCAAGATGGGCGTGGAGCCCTTTCTGATTGCGTACGCCATCAACCTCGTGGTCGCGCAGCGCCTGGTCCGAAGGCTGTGTCCCATGTGCCGTCGACCGGATCCCGCGCCCGACTCGGATCTCCTTGAACTGCTGGGATTCCCGGGCAGCGCGAACCTGTCCGGGCACGTCTACATAGCCGGGGCGGACTCCAACTGCCCGGAGTGCCGTGGAATGGGTTATAAGGGACGCCGGGCCATCGCCGAGGTACTGCCCTTTACCCCCGCCATCCGAAAACTCGTCATGGAGTCGGAGACCATGATTGAGGAGGAAGCCCTCCGAACAACAGCCGTCCAGGAAGGCATGCTCACCCTGCCCGACTCCGCCCGCGAACTGGTCCTCATGGGCGAGACCAGCGTCGAAGAAATGGTTCGCGTCACGGGATCCGAATAGGTCAGCCCGTACTCTGCATGGCGGCCGCGATTCCGTTGATGGACAGGAACAGCAGGCCCCTCAGGCGTTCGCGACGGGCATCATCCGACTCGTTGCGGTACCGGCCGAGCAGTTCCAGTTGCATGGCATTCAATGGGTCAGTCAGCGGGTTGCGGTAGCTGATCGACGTACGAACAGCCGGACTATGTGCCAGCAACGCGTCATTACCGGTGATGCGAAGTACCGCATCCTCAGCCTTGGCGTAGTCCGCCGCAATCCATTCATGAAACCGTCCGTCCTTTGATTGGGCGGCATAGCTGGCTGCTATTTCCAGCCGGGCCCTGGCCATTTCCAGCTGGACCGCATCCATCAGGGCATTGAAGAAAGGCCACTCGCGGTACATGTCCTGAAGGACGGCCTCATGCTCGGCCAATCCGGCCTGGAGGCCCGCGCCTGTACCGTACCACCCTGGAATCGTGTAGCGGGTCTGGGTCCAGGCAAAGACCCAGGGGATGGCCCGCAAGCCGTCGAAATCAACCTGTCCGGCCGCTTTTCGCGAGACCGGCCGAGACGCAATCGGCAGCCGACTGATGTGTTCGATGGGGGTCGTGGCTGTGTACCAGGCCCAAAAATCGGGGTGGTCGATAAGCCCCCGGTAGGTATCCATCGCCGTCCGTGAGACTACCTCCATCACGGATTTCCAAGCCTCCGGATATGGGGCCTCCGAGACCGACTCCGTGCTTGTCGAGAGTGTCGCGCCCGCAATCTGCTCGAGATGTCGGTGCGCGATGTCCGGCTGGCCGTATCGGAAAGAAATCACCTCGCCCTGCTCCGTGAACCGGATTCGGCCGTTGCGACAGGACTCCGGCATCGCGGAAATCGCCCGGTTGGCGCGTCCGCCCCCGCGGCCTACCGTGCCGCCGCGGCCATGGAAGAGCCGGAAGTCGATGCCGGCTGTACGACATACATCTCCAAGTGTCTTCTGGGCGCCGTGCAGCGCCCAGTTGGCCATCCAGAAGCCACCATCCTTGTTCGAGTCGGAGTAGCCGAGCATCATCTCCTGGAAGTCACCACGGCGCGACAGGTGATCCCGGTAGGACGGGTGCGCGAACAGCGTTTCCATGAACCCGCCGCAGTGGGCAAGGTCATCCACCGTTTCGAACAGCGGGGCGATGTCGAGCGGACAGGAGAAGCCGCCTTCCGTGCTATGGGCCAGCCCGACTTCCTTCGCCAGCAGCATGACCTCAAGGATGTCACTGACCGTGTGGGTCATGCTGACCACGAATGTGCCGAAGCCCTCGGGATCCACAGAGAGGATTCGTTCGATGGCTCGGAAGGTCTCGAGGACCATCTCCGGCGTGTCGTCCAGTTCTGCGTTGGGCGGAAGTAGAGGGCGCGGATTGGCCAATTCTGCGCTGAGGACTTCCTGGCGCCGGTTTTCCGGGAGCTCGGCGTAGTCTTCGACCACACCGGCTCGCTTAAGTAGCGCACTGACCGCCTCTTCGTGGACACGGCTGTGTTGCCGGACGTCGAGCGCCGCCAGATGGAGACCGAAGGCCTGGGCCCGGTCCGCCAAGTGCTGAAGTGGTCCTGAGTAGGCCGCATCCTCCAGCCCGGCCTCGGCCAATCCCCGCTGCACCACCGCGATGTCATCCCGGAAGTCACTGGAGCGATAGGCTCCGGTTGCGAGAGGGTCCTGCGACAGGACGTGAAGCCGCGCCATGACGTAGGACAGCTTGAGCCGGTAGGGCTCGCGCTCGAACTGCTGCAACACGATGGGCGGCAGGGTGACTTCGGAGGCGTCCTTCTTGAGGCTCTCGGTCAGCAGGGCCGGAATCTCCGCCTGGTTCTCCGATACGGACAGCACACGGCGAACCTGGCGCAGCTCATCCGTAAAGAGCCGAATGGCCGTCTGCCGCTGCCGCAGAAACGTGTTGATGGTGGTTTCCGGAGTCACAAACGGGTTGCCGTCCCGGTCGGACCCAATCCAGCTCCGGAACTGAATGGGGGCGATGTCCCGCAGGTCGGTGTCAAAGTGCCAGCGGGACGCCCGGCGAAGATCCTCGTAGATGGATGGGAGGGTGTCCCAGATGGTCTCCTTGAGGAAATACAGGCCGTATTCCACTTCGTCTCCTACGGTGAGTCGGCGGGGCCGCACCTCGTCGGTCAGGTGGAGGAGGTGGATGTCGCGAGCCAGTCCCTGCTCGGCGTCCGCCCGCTCATAGGCCGTCAACTGACGCCTGTTGAGGGAGCGAAGCGCCTGGCCGACGGCCTGCTGCCGATACAGGATGGAGCGACGTCTGGCCTCGGTAGGGTGGGCCGTGATGGTCGGCCGGATGTCCAGCCGTTGAGCCAGGGAGTGAAACGTCTCGACGTCCATGCCCGACTCCTTCATGCGACGCACCGCATCCATCAGGGACTCCGGCCGCCCCGATCCTTCGCCCGCCGCCAGCGCCCGCTCCCGGTTTACCCGGGTGATCTCGGTCTTCTCAGCCTGATTCAGGAGGTGAAACAGGGCCGTTTCCGTGCGGAGCATGCGCTCCAAATCCTCGTCAGTGAGGTCCTTCAGCCAACCTGTCAGCTCTTCATGGCTGTCCGTTCTGTGCAGGCGGGTCAGCCGTGCAGCCAATTCGGGAGAAAGCGCGTCTCCGAGGTGGTCGGTCAGGCGTTCAATAACGTGGGCGAGCGGGGCGGAAGCGCCCGCTGGTGTGGCCGTATCGGGCCAGGGTCGTTTGGATTGCATGATGGAATATACCGCGGTTTCGTACGCCAGACGCCGACAGTATCTTGGGCCGACTTCCCGCATTTCAACCCCTGACCGTTGCTGTTTTCGGAATTGCTCCTTGTCCTTGCCGCGGCCATCCCGGCGGGAGACGATCAGGCACTTGCGGAGTCGATCCGAAACGGAGATCGGAGCGCGTTCCGGAAGTTCTTCGAGGCCTGGCACAAGCCGCTGCTGCGGTACCTTTTGCACCGACGGGTGCCGCCGGATGTCGCGGAGGATCTCGTCCAGAATGCCTTTGTGCACATCTGGGAAAATCGGGGCAAGATCAGGACGGACGGGTCGTTGAAAGGGCTCTTGTTCCGAATCGGATACACGCGGGCCCTCAACCACTTTCGGGATACGGCCCGATTCGAGGGGGAATTGGATGAACAGGCGCTGGGCGTTCCAGCCCCAGATGTTGATCCAGCCGAGCAGCGTGACGTGCGGGACCGGGTGCGGGAAGCGGTGGATGCACTGCCGGAGCGGCGCCGCGCGGTGTTCGAACTATGCGTGCTGGAAGGGTTAAGCTATGCCGAGGCAGCGGAGGCGCTGGAGATCAGTCGCAAGACCGTCGAGAATCACATGGGGTACGCTCTCAAGGCGGTCCGGGAGCGGCTGTCCGGCCTCAGGCC
>JABDJZ010000509.1 GCA_013003255.1 Rhodothermales bacterium | reverse complement strand
CAACATCATGGACGCCACCCGACTGGTGGCCGCCGTGTCCAGGCGCGACCTGCCGCTTCAGGCTACGGTCAACCTCTCTGCCACCAACCCGTCGGACAACCCGGTCACCGCCCGCATGGTCGGTCTGGACTGGCGCCTGTTCCTGGATGACAACGAGACCATCGCCGGCAACTTCAATGACCCACAGGACCTTCCGCCGGGCGTACCCGTCGGGATCCCCATCGGCGTTGAGCTGAACCTGGTTCAGTTCTTCGAACGGAGTGCGCAGGACCTGTTTGAACTCGCCGCGGCCCTTTCGGGACAGGGTGGCGCGCCGAAGAACGTCTCGCTGAAAGCGCGACCGACCGTCAACACCCCGATCGGCCCCATTCAATACCCGAACGAGATCACGATCGTAAGCCGACAGGTGGGCGGATAAGTAGCCCAGCCACGCCCAGGCCCCTGTCACCGAGGCCCACAACAACCTGACTGATCGATGAAGCTCTCGTTCTGCGGCGCCGCCCGCACGGTTACCGGTTCGAAACACCTCCTGGAGCTCGAATCGGGACACAAGATCCTGATGGACTGCGGCCTCTTCCAGGGGCGCCGGGCGGATTCGGACCGCATGAACCGGCAGTTCCTGTTTGACCCTGCCGAGATTGACGTTGTGCTGCTGTCCCACGCGCACATCGACCATGCAGGCCTGCTGCCGAAGCTGTGGAAGGACGGATTCCGGGGCCGAGTGTGGTGCACCCACGCTACATACAGCCTCTCAACGCTGCTACTACTGGACAGCGCCTATATCCAGGAGAAGGACGTACGGTTCGTCAACAAGCTGAACCGCCGGCGCGGCCATGCGCCCGTGGAGCCGCTGTACAAGCGGGAGCACGCGGAAGGCGTCCTGGATCACTTCATGACGGTGGGCTACCGGCAGCCCTTTTCCCCGGTGCCAGGTGTATCGGTGGAGTATCGGGATGCAGGGCACATCCTCGGCTCGGCCTCTATGGTCCTGACCATCACGGAGCGTGGCAAGACCAAGAAACTGGGATTCACCGGGGACATCGGCAATCCGGGCAGGCCCATTCTTCGGGATCCGCAGGGCATGGAGGACTGCGACTGGCTTATCTGTGAATCCACCTACGGGGGCAAGGAGCACGAGCCCGCTGAAGCATCCAAAGGCCGCCTACGGGAGGTCATTGAGCGCACCGCGCATCGTGGAGGCCGCGTCATCATACCCGCCTTCTCGGTGGGGCGTACCCAGGAGATCGTCTACGCACTGGACCAGTTGTGGAATGAAGGTCACCTGCGCAACGTGCCGGTCTACGTGGATAGCCCCCTGGCGGTCAACGCCACGGCCGTCTTCCAGTCACACCCTGAGTGTTTCGACGCTGAACTGCATGAGTACCTCCTGACCGATGATGATCCCTGGGGCTTCGACCGACTGACGTACATCCGCGACGTCGAGAAGTCCAAGGCGCTCAACGGCAACCGGGTTCCGATGGTGATCATTTCGGCCTCCGGCATGTGCGAGGCCGGGCGCATTCTGCACCATTTGAAGAACAACGTCGGCGACAACCGGAATACCGTGATGATGGTCGGTTACTGCGCCGATCATACCCTCGGAAAGCGCATCATCGAGAAGCGGCCGGAAATTCGGATCTTCGGGGAACGGCACCGCCTCCGGGCTGAGGTCGAGGTGATGAACAGCTTCTCGGCGCATGCCGATGAACCCGGAGTAATAGACTTCGTCGGCAAGATGGACCGGGATCGCTTGAAGCGGGTCTTCCTGGTGCACGGTGCCCCGGAGCGCCAGGACCTCATGGAGCAGGCCTTCCGTCGGTCCGGTTACGACCGCGTTTCGGTGCCTGAATTCGGCGAGGCCGTCGACCTCTGATCCCGGCGGGGCTTGGCTGGTCGTGGTCCCCTCCGTGACTCCGCCGGGTCTCCCTCCTGCCAGTATCCCAGCCAGTTCGGCATGCGCAGGAGCTTCTCCGCGTCCGGCACAGAGCGCGGCTTGGAGAAGAAGTACCCCTGACCGTAGCCGAATCCAAGCTTGCGGACCTGGCGCATTTGCTCCTCGTTCTCGATCCCCTCGGCTACGAGTCCCAGCTCCAGCGCTTCGCTCAAGGTGGCGATGGTCTGAAGGATGTGGCTGCCACGGCCCTCGTCCTGGGCCGAGTGCAGCAGGGATCGATCCGTCTTGACGGAGTCCACCGGGAGTTCGTGCAGAAGGTTGATGGACGAGTACCCTGTACCGAAATCGTCGACGCTCAGACGCACACCCAGCCGTTTCAGGGATTCGAGCTTCTCGGCGGCAGCCGCGTGGTCATCCAGCAGAATGTGCTCGGTTATCTCGATCTCAAGGGCATCCGCGGGAAGGTCATGCTCTACGAGAGCCTTTCGCACGGTCTCCCGGTACTCCGGCGTCAGCACGGTTTCCCGGGAACTGTTTATGTGCATCGTGAGCCCGCCTCGAAGCGGGTAGGCCGCCAGCCAACACGAAAGCTGTGCAGCCGCATGCGATGCCACCCAGCGATCAATGTGGCCGAGCAGATCACGCTCGGCGCCTATCGGCAGGAATTCGTCCGGCATCAGGAGGCCCATCTCGGGGTGGTTCCACCGGACCAGTGCCTCGAATCCGGCCAGGTCACCCGTGGCAAGATTGACGATGGGCTGGTAAGCCAACTCCAGTTCGTCCCGCTCCACCGCGAAGGCCAGATCCGACTCGAGCTTGAATCTGCGGGTCACGTCCTCGTGCATGGCCTCGGAGAAGACTACGGCCGTCCCACGTGCGCGCCGCTTGGCCACATACATGGCCGTGTCTGCATCCCGGAGCAGTTCGTCTGCCCATCGGTACCGGACATCGCCCAGGACGATTCCGAGGGAGGCTGAAGATGGAAAAGTCTTGCCACCCACCTCAAATGGGCGAGACAGCGACTCATTGAGCCTCTTTGCCTGGGCTTCAGCCGCATGCCGGTTTGCGACACCCGAAAGCAGGACCGCGAATTCATCTCCTCCGATCCGAGCCACCAGGTCACCGGGCGCCGTGCTTGAGTTCAATCGTCCGGCCACCTGCTGCAAGAGCGCGTCTCCGGCTGCGTGACCCATCGAGTCATTGATCAGCTTGAAACGGTCCACGTCAATGAAGATGAGGGCGAAGCCAACGCCCTTTTCGTCCCGCTCGGCGATAGCGCTGCGAATGCGCTCATCCAGGACCTTTCGATTCGGCAACTTGGTCAGCGTATCCGAGCGCGCCTGGAGGCGCAGCTGGCTCTCGAGCGCGACGGTTTCGGTGATGTCTCGCGCCACGACGAGCATACCGGAGGCATCGCCATGATTGTCGCGCATCAGACTGACGACCGCCTCTACGATGACGTGTCGGGTTGTCGACCCGTTCAGTTTGATCCTGCCTTTCCAGGTACCCGAGTTCACGAGGGCCTGGATGGCCTCGGTCTCGTGGATGGGATCGAGCAACTCCAGGTCAAGCATCTCAAACAGCGAGCGCCCTACCGCGCCGGCTTCGTCGATACCAGTTAGTTTTCTTGCACCCGCGTTCCAGTACGACACGAGGAGATCGGCGTCGAGCACCATGACCGCGTCGCGAACGTGGCCCAGGATGTTGGCCTGCATGCTCAGGCGCTCCCGGTTGGTGTTGCGCTCCGTGAC
>JABDJZ010000497.1 GCA_013003255.1 Rhodothermales bacterium | reverse complement strand
CTTGCCGGCCATCGTGCCCTCGGCAGGATTCGAACCTGCGGCACCCGGTTTAGGAAACCGGTGCTCTATCCCCTGAGCTACGAGGGCTGCTGCGCCATCTGGCGGCGGCGGCCGGAAAGATAGCCCTCATCACTCTGCATCTCTGCAAAGACGGGCGTAAACTCCCGGCAACCGATGCCGCCCATGACTCCAGAACAGATTGCCGCTCAGCTGACCGTTGTCATGCACACGTATGACAGGCCGGAGTTCGTTGAGGAGGATGTCCGCCAGGGGCGGTGGAAGGACATTCCCCTGCTCATCTCCGATGACGCCTCCTCGCCGGCGGTGCAAGTCCGATTGGAATCTCTCGCCCGGGAGCACGGAATCGGGTTCACGGCCAAAGCGGAGAACGGCGGCCCCGCACAGGCCGCCAGACACGGCGTAGAACATGCCGGGACTGAGTTCTTTGCGCTCTGCGGAGACGATGACTACCTCCGGGATTTCCCGGCTTTTGCCGCGGAGGCTCTGACGCTGGCGAACGACCCGGATACCCTGTTCGCGGTGATGCCCGAAGTCCGGTTTGTCATACCGGGCAAACCGAACAAGGTCCAGTTTGACCGCCGCGTCTTCGACGGCATGACCGGCCGGGCGCTATTGCGCGAACTTGTCTTCGGCGGAGAAATGCGAGCGCTTCAGGCCGGCTGCGTCATGCGCCGAGCGGATGCCCTCCCCCACTTTGCCAGTTCTCTGTTCAGGACCAGCGAGGACTTCCTGCTTGTTTGCCGGCTGTGCGCAGCGCGTCCTGATGCGGTCATTCGCGTGCCCGCCGTGGGCTCCTACATGCGCAGAGAGCACCCAAAATCGCTGTCTCATCGAACCAACATGTCCACCGAGCGCGTGGTGGTCAACCTGCTGGCCCTTCTGGCCGGTGGGCGCTTGCTCCAGGCACTGGAGGACCTTGGAGACGAGACCCTCCTGGGGATCGTTCGCCAACGGGCGCAGGTGGTCAAATCGGTGTACGGTGCCGGCCTTGGGACGCTCGCCGTCCTCGAGTCAGTACTCGCAGGTGCGGAGCCTCCACAGTCAACCCGGGAAGAGCGCGAGGCATTGAGCCATCTGCTGACCCATCAGGCGGGGCTACCGCGTGAATTGGCCCTCCTGAAGGGCCGGCTGGCTGATTTCAAGCCGGCGTCTCCAAAGCAGTCGCCGGAACAACTCCTGCGTTCGGTCGGAGCCTTCCTGGATGCCGGGGATACCGAGGGTGCGAAGTCGATGCTGGCCGATCTGCGCCCGAAGGACTTCCCACGCCCCTCAGAACTCCATGTCATGCGGGCCCGACTGGCCTGGTTGGATCGGGAGCCCAACGAGGCCGTCAATCAGTTGTCCACGGCTCTGGTGCATGAGGCCGAGCACCCGGAAGCACTCCACATGCTCGCCCAGATTGCTGAGGCGGCCGGAGAGACGGAATCCGCCGCGCGACTGACCAACCGTTTGGCAGCGGCCCAGCCTGAGGCTGGCCTGGAAGTGATCCCGGATGTGGAAGACCTGCGGGTTGCGTTCGTGGTGTCGGCCGGTCTGGACCAGTTCCTGAATGACATCATCCGCGAACTCGTCCCATTCATGGACGCGAGGAAGTTTGTGGTGTCCAGCCAGAACGACATCACCTCGGCGATGGCCTGGAGTGATGTCTGCTGGTTCGAGTGGTGCAACGACCCGGTTGTCTGGGCCAGCCGGCAGGACATCGCGCGCCAGAAGGGTGTGATCTGTCGGCTGCATCGCTACGAGGCCTTCAGCGACATGCCGCTCAAGGTTCATTGGGAGAACGTTGATGCTCTGACCGTGGTGGCCGAGCACCTTACGCCCATACTCTGTGAGTCCCTGCCAGGCCTGGAGCAACGCACCCATATTCGGCATATCCCCAACGGCGTCGACATGTCGCGGTACGAGTTAATCGACCGCAGCCCCGGATTTGACATCGCCCTCATCGGGTATCTCCACGGTCGCAAGAATCCGCAGATGGCCCTTCAAATCCTGAGGGAACTGGTGGACATCGATGACCGGTACCGACTTCATGTGGCGGGCAAATTCCAGGACCCGGTACTCCAGCTCTATTGGAATTACCAGATCAGACTGCTTGGCCTCGCGGACCATGTGGTGATGTACGCCTGGCAGGACGATATCGCGGCCTTCCTTGAGGACAAGAACTACATCCTGTCCACCAGTCTGCATGAGAGCTTTGGATACTCCATTGCCGAGGCAATGGCGCGAGGCATCAAGCCGCTGGTCCACCATTTCCCCTTCGCCACCGACATGTGGCCGAAGGACATCCTGTTTTCGACAACCAAGGAAGCGGTCGAGATCATCCGCTCCGAGCGATATGACTCCGAGGCCTATCGGGCGTTCATTCAGGACAACTACAGTCTGGAAAGCCAGGTCGAGCAGATCAGTGAACTAATCAGGAGCGTGGCGATGCACAACGTCGCCATGGATCCGATTCCCATTGAGGATGTCCTGTCGGTCGAACCCCAACTGGTGAATGCCCGCCTTCGGGTCCGGTGTCCATCCTGTCGGGCGAACACGCGCTTCCAGGTGCAGACCATTGGTGGCCACCCCATCGGCCAGGAACGCTGCGAGTCCTGCGGGGCAGTGCTATACATCACGCCGGAGCGGTACTCCCGGGTACTTGGTGCCCACGGCGGTGCCACGGTAGGCCAGGACGCCCGCGAAGCCACTCGAAGCGTTCGCCAGATCGCCGCTACATGGGCGGACGTGCCTGCCTGGGCTGACGCGATGACTGTTGACGGCATCAACCTGGCCGCCGGCATGGATTTCGACCTGACGCCCCATCTCATAAAGGCCTGGCTAACCGCTCGCGAGCCGGAGAAAGTCACATGAAAGGCGAAGTTCTCTTCTTTGACTTCGGGTTCGAGGAATACCTGCCCCTGATTGAGGGCGCCGCCTCACGCGGCGTTCGGCCCATCATGAACCAGGCCGGAATGCGATCGCGGCTTGCGGCTTCCGGTGTCGAGGCTCGGGGGTTTTTGGAGTTTGCAACGGCCGCTGACCAGGCCGCCGCCCGGGACCAGGCCCGCGACGTGATCGGACGCTTCTCCTCCACCATCAAGAGCCTGGAGGCGGTCCAGGCGTTCGATGCCGCTCCAGGCAACCTGCTCATCTCGGGCGGTGCTGATCTGGCCCGATCGCTCCTGACCATCGTCGAGAATCAGATCCTCGTGGCCAACATCATGAGCCATGTCATAGACCAGACTGACCTCCGGGCAGTGGTCATGCGATCCTGTCTCTCGTCCGGCCAACGCATGATTCAGCAGGTGGCTGACCGCGCCGGCATTCCTGTGATTGAGATCTCGCACGGCAACCCGCCATGGGACAGCGATCTGGTCCCCCCACCCATCGACTGGCACTTTGCCGCATTCGGAGCCCGCGAACGGGAAGTTGCGCGAGAGCGCGCCGGGGATCCCGATCACATCCACCTGACCGGAGCGCCCCACTGGGACGGGCTGTACTCACCCATCAACCGCCCGGACAGGGATGCCGCAAAAGACGCCCTCGGGCTTCCACGCGACATTCCATTCCTGCTGTACGCCGGCTCGTATTCGCCTGGATCAACGCTCTTCTTTGCCTCCGAAGCCCAACGGGTAATGCGGGCCAACGAGATGGTTGCTTCGGCCGTCGGGAAGTTGATTCCGCAGCCGCTCCTGGGCGTGAGACCGCATCCTGGCGAGTCCCGTCAGAAGCCGGGCAGGCGCCCAACGCAAGACGAACTGACTGCCTACCGCGACTGGTTCACGGCCCATGGCGCCAACCTCATCCACGTGGATTATTCGGAGACGTCCATCGTGCGAGAAAAGGCAGTCCTGATTCGTGCGGCCGACGCGGTCATCATACCCGAGGCATCCTCCACGATGATCACCGAAGTCCTGCTGCTGGGACGGCCCTGCGTCGTGATTGCCGACGAGGAGTCCCCCTTCCGCTCCTTCTACTCGCCTGATGACGGCGTGGCTTACGCCAGCAATGCACACGAGTTGGGAACCGTCCTCGACCGGATCATCACCGATCCCGCGTACGTGACCGAACTGCACGACGCGGCGGAAGCCGCCCTACCCGAGCTGAACCACGGCCACGACGGACAGGCCACCACCCGTCTGGTCAACCTCGTCATCGATCTGGCCGCCTGAGCATGAACATTGACCGGCTCCGGGCCGAGACTCCGGGCTGCGCCCACGTCACGCATTTCAATAATGCAGGCGCAGCACTGATGCCCCAACCCGTTCTCGACGCCCAGCTTCGCCACCTTGAACTGGAGGCGCGAATCGGAGGATACGAGGCCGCTGCCCACGCCAAGGGTGCCCTCGAGGACACACACCGGGCAGTGGCCGATATGTTGGGGGCCTCGTCAGAGGAGATCGCCTTCGTGGACAACGCCACCCGTGCGTGGGGCGCCGTGTTTTTCGGCATGGATTTCAAGCCTGGCGACCGCATTCTGACTGCGCGGGCCAGCTACGCGTCCAACTTCATCGGAATGCTCCAGCGAGCCCGGAAGATGGACCTTCACATCGACGTGGCGCCGGACGATGAGCATGGGCAGGTAGACGTCGACGCGCTCGAGAAACTCATCGACTCCCGGACGCGCATCATCTGTCTGACCCACATTCCGACCAATGGTGGCCTGGTTAATCCGGCGGCCGAGGTCGGCAAGGTGGCCCGCAAGCACGGGATCCCCTTTCTGCTGGATGCCTGTCAGTCGGCCGGGCAGATGCCGCTCAACGTGGACGAGTTGGGGTGTGATGCCCTGTCGGCCACCGGCAGGAAGTTCATCCGAGGCCCACGGGGGACCGGATTCCTGTATGTGAGGCAACCGTTCATTGACCAGCTCGAACCACCGTTTCTGGACCTTCACGCCGCCGACTGGACCACTCCTGACAGCTATAGGCTGCACGCTGATCACCGTCGTTTCGAAACGTGGGAGATCAACTTCGCCGGCAAGATTGGACTCGGTGTGGCCGTCCGGTACGCCCAGGACATTGGACTTGCCGCCATCCGCAGCCGCGTGGACGGGTTGGCAGGCACGCTTCGCTCCGCGCTGCGGGAGATTCCCGACATCACGGTGCACGACTCGGGGCTGGTCAAATCCGGTACCGTGACCTTCAGCCATCGGAAACGGGACGCCACCGAGATCAAGTCCGCCCTCCTCGCCCAAGGGATCAACACCTCGGTCGCAGTCCCTTCGGGTGCATTGCTCGATGCCTTGAATCGGGGTCTTCCCGACATGGTGCGGGCTTCCGTTCACTACTACAACACGGTGGAAGAGATTGAGGCGCTGGTTGAGGCACTGAGCGATCTCCAGACATCCTGAGCCGAAGCGGGATTTTTTCGACCACGCAGGCCTACCTTCCGGAACACCACCCCGAGAAAAATGGCCCAGTCTTCGCGACGCGAAATCTTCAGCTGGTCGCTGTATGACTTCGCCAATTCGGCCTTCACGACGCTGGTCGTCACGTTCATTTACGCGTCCTATTTCACTGAGGCCATCGCGTCCGACTCGGACACCGGAACGGCTCAGTGGTCAATGGCCGTAGGTCTTTCGGCCATTATCGTCGCGGTATGTTCTCCGTTCCTGGGAGCCATGGCGGACAAGGGTGGTCTCCGCCGACGCTACCTGCTCACGGCAACCGTGGTCTGCGTCGGCGGATCGGTGCTCCTCTACTTCCCGGTGCCCGGGCAGGTGCTGTTCGCGCTGTCCGCATTCGTGATAGCCAACGTGGCCTTCGAGATGGCGAACGTGTTCTACAACGCCTACCTCCCCGATCTGGCCACGCCCGAGAACATCGGCCGGATCTCCGGAAGCGGCTGGGCACTCGGCTATGTCGGTGGTCTGCTCTGCCTGATGATGGGCTTCTACGTGTTCGTGGCCCCCGAACAGGCACCTTTTGGCCTGGACAAGGAGGCCGGCGAGCATATCAGAGCCACCTCCCTGCTGGTGGCCGGCTGGTTCGCCCTCTTCAGCATTCCAATGTTTCTCTGGGTGCGCGACGAGCCGGTCGAGAACCGCCCCAGCTCGCTGGAACTCTTCAAAGGCGCGGCCCAGGAGATCAAGTCCACTTTCGCGCAGATCCGAACCCTGAAGAACCTGTTCTGGCTCTTGCTGGCGCGACTGGTCTACAATGACGGCATCGTCACCATTTTTGCCTTCGGCGCCATCTACGCCACGGGCACGTTTGGATTCGAAACGGAGGACATGTTCCTCTTCGGTATCGTGCTGAACGTGGCCGCCGGGGCCGGTGCCTGGCTCTTCGGGTTCGTGGATGACAAGGTGGGCGGTCGATCCACCATTTTCATGTCCCTTGCCGGCCTCATCGTTGCGGCTATTCTGGCCGTGGTGACTGAGAGTCCGAGTGTATTCTGGGCCTCTGCGGTACTGGTCGGGCTCCTGGCCGGGCCCAATCAGGCTGCCAGCCGCTCTCTGATGGGTCGTTTCATCCCGGACGGCAGGGAGAACGAGTTCTTCGGCTTCTACGCCTTCTCCGGGAAAGCCACGGCCTTCGCTGGTCCGCTGGCCCTCGGAGCACTCACGGCCGCCTACGGTCAGCGCGCCGGCGTCTCCGTGGTAATCCTGTTTTTCATCGTGGGTGCGGTTCTTCTGGCCAAGGTCAATGAGCAGGAGGGCATGGAGACGGCGAAGGCACTGGCAGCAGAAGGATGAGTGTGCGCATAGCCGACATTACCGAAGCTCTGGAGGCGTGGGCTCCGACCTCGACGGCCGAGTCCTATGACAACTCCGGGCTGCAGCTTGGAAGACCGGACAGGTCGGTCGAGGCTGTCATTGTGGCGCTGGATTTGACCCCGGCGGTCATTGAAGAGGCGGAATCGCGGGGTGCGGGACTGATTATCACCCACCATCCCCTGTTCTTCGCGCCCATCAAATCCATCAGCCCGTCGACGCTCGTGGGGTCGATGGCACTGGCGCTCGCCGAGAAGGGGATCGCGCATTACGCGATTCATACCAACCTGGACGCGGCTCGCGGCGGGGTCTCCTTTGCCTTGGCCCGTCAACTGGGACTGCGTGAGGTCCAGTTTCTGCAGGTGACGCAGGACGATCCCGAAGCTGGTCTCGGCGCCATCGGCATGCTCGAAAAGCCGCTTTACGGCGATGCCTTCCTGAAGTATGTGACGGACGCACTTGGGCTTTCGTCACTCCGCCATGTGACCGATGCGGATGCCACCGTGGAGAAAGTGGCCGTTTGCGGCGGGTCAGGTAGCAGCTTTCTGCCGGTCGCCCTGGAGGCCGGCGCGGACGCCTACGTGACCGCGGATGTGAAGTACCACCAGTTCTTCGACGCCCTGGACCCCGATGGGCACTCGGCCATCGCCTATCTGGATGTGGGCCACTACGAATCTGAGGCTGTGACGGAGGAACTCCTTCTCGATTTCCTTCGAGGACGTTTTCCGGATGTAGTGTGGGTCCGGACTGAGAACTCTACGTCGCCGGTGCGAAGCTTCGTGCCGTGAAGTCTGGGGTGGGGTGGTCCCGCGGGCGATGAGCCCCTGGGCCCCCGGGCGCGGCGCTGACTGCCCACACGCGATCTGCATAAACG
>JABDJZ010000492.1 GCA_013003255.1 Rhodothermales bacterium | reverse complement strand
GTCAGGGCGGCCATCGCTTCGAACCCGCGTGCCCAGGTCAACTTCGAGTCAGGCGGTCAGGTGCTGGGCCAGCGCGTTGCTCCCAACATCATCGTCAACCTGCCGGAGCGTCCTGCCGCGTCGCCATTTGTCGCGAGTTTCGGCAACACGGTTCAGGCCGGCGGTGGGCTGGACCTGACCATGCGTCTGGTGGAGCAGATCAACGAGCCGCAGGCGGCCGCGGACTATGTCCAGGTGTTCTACCCGCAGTCGCTCTCCGGCGTATCGGGCTATGTTCGCGCAGCGGGCCCGGATGATGTCGTCGGAGCGCATGCCCTGGAGTTTCCCGGCTTTTCGGCACCGCCGCAGATTTGGGATGTGACCGACCCCCGATTGATTCGAAGGTTACTTCCCCGGGACGTGGACGCAGCGCCTGTCGTGCGACTGGACCGATCCTCTGGCGAGGCACCGCGAGAACTGGTGGCATTCACCGAATCGGCGGCTCTGCCGCTCACGGCGGATCTGATCGCCCCGGTCCCGACGCAAAACCTTCACGGGATCACGGGCTTCCCGGACCTTGCCATTGTAACGCCACCTGAGTTTCTGGAAGCGGCCGAGGAGCTGGCCGACATGCGGCGGGCGCAGGGGCTGCAAGTGGTCGTGGCGCAGACGGCTCAGATCTACAACGAGTTCTCCGGGGGCGTGCCGGACATGCGGGCCGCCCGTGACTGGTTCCGCTTCCTCTATGATCGTGGAACCACCGACGACGAAACGCTCCGGTTCGGGCTGCTCTTTGGCGATGGACACTACGATTTCCGTGGGATTGCGCAGCGGGAAGGGTCGCTCCAGAACTGGGTGTTTCCCTTCGAAACAGACGAGTCCCTGAACACGGACGCCACCTATTCGAGCGACGACTATTTCGGCCTGCTGGATGCCAACGAAGGCGTCTGGCGCTACACCAATTTCTCGGCGACCTCGTTCGAGCGGGTCGATATCGGAGTGGGCCGCCTTCCGGCCCAGTCGCTGGCCGAGGCCCGGATGCTGGTTGACAAGATCCGCCGCTACGAGTCTCCGGAGACGTATGGGCGCTGGCGGACCCAGTATACCTTCGTTGCCGACGACGGTCCGACGGGGCTTGACGGCTCCCAGGATGACGCCGATCTCCACGTCCAGAACGTGGACCAGGTGGCCGAGCTCATTCGACAGGGCATTTTCCCGGCCATCAACGTCAAGAAGATCTACGCCGAATCATTCGAGCGGGTCTTTCTGAACGGATTCCGGATTCCAGAAGCCAAGGCCGAGGTCAATGCCGCCTTGAACGAGGGCACGCTGCTCTTCAACTACAGCGGCCACGGTGGCCCCGATGGCCTGGCGCAGGAAGAGATCTTCACCAAGGAGGATGCGGAAATCCTGACCAACCGGGACAAGCTGGCCATCTTCGTGACCGCCACCTGTTCGTTCGGCTGGTGGGACCTCCAGAATGATCAGAGCGGGGCGGAAGCACTGCTGTTGAATCCCAACGGAGGCGCTGTCGCCCTGCTGACCACTGTGCGCCTGGTCTACACTTCGGGGGACACTACCTCCCTGAATGCCGGGCTGAACCGTGCGCTGAACATCGAATTGTTTCGCCAGGACCCCGACGGGGGTGCCAGGCGCCTGGGCGACGCGCTGCGCTCGACCAAGAACACCAACGTGGGGCTCCAGGGGAACAGCCGGAAGTTCAATCTTCTGGGCGATCCGTCCATGCGGGTTGGGATCCCCCCGAGTGAGGTGGCCGTCGAGGCCGTCAATGGCGTGGACCTGCAGTCCGGTACAGCCCCGCTCAAGGCACTGGATCGCGTGACCATCACGGGAAGCGTCCGGGACGGATTCGGGAATCCCGACCCATCGTTCAACGGCGTGGTCAGCCTCACTGTATTCGATGCGGTCCGCAACGTGCCCCTGCTCAGGCAGGTGCGGATGCCTACGCCTTACTACCGGATCCGGGAAGATCTTATCTGGCGCGGCGAGGCACAGGCGTCAGCGGGTCAGTGGTCGGCCACCTTTGTGGTGCCCAAGGACATCTCCTACAGCAACCAGCCTGGCCGCGTATCCGCGTACGCCACCTCGGACGCCGCCCATGGCCTGGGCTTCTCGGAGGAGTTGATTGTCGGCGGCACGGCCGACAATCCTCCGGATGATGCCGTGGGGCCGGAGATCAGCCTCTTCCTCAACGACACGACGTTCGTTGCGGGGGAGACCACGTCGCCCAACGCGGAACTCATCGTCAAACTGTTCGACGAGAGCGGCATCAATACGGTGGGTGCCGGCGTCGGGCACGAGATCCTTCTTGTGGTGAACGGGGATGAGTCGGGAGCCGAGGACATCGGCGAGAGCTTCACCAGTGAGCCCGGATCCTACCAGCGGGGCGAGATTCGCCGGCCGATTACCTTTGATCAGGCCGGCCCCGGGACGCTTTCCGTGCGCGCATGGGACGTTCTGAACAACTCGGCTACGGCCGACCTGGATTTTGTTGTCACGGACGATGAGGTACTGCGCCTCGCCAACGTGTATAACTATCCCAACCCAATGAGCACCCGGACCCGGTTCGTGTTTGAGCACAATCAGGCCCCGGGTACCACGGCGCGGGCGCGGGTGCGCATTTATACCCTTAACGGGGCACCGGTGAAGACGATTGACACCGATGAGGCCTTGCCGTCCGGGATTCTCACCTCGGGACCGGTACAGATCTTGTGGGATGGACTGGACGATGACCTGGACCGTTTGGCCACGGGGATCTACCTCTACCAGTTACGCGTGGAAGTAGATGCTTCGGACGGAACGACCCAGACGTCGGAAGTTGTAGAGAAACTCGCCGTAATTCGATAAGAGACAGGAAGACGCATCGAGATTGATACGAATGATGACTGACGGGATGTCCGTCCATCAGGCCGAGTTTGATAACCAGTCGATCCGAACGACAATGCACTTTTCGCAGCACGCCAACCGCATCCGGACCCGTGTGGTCCGTTTCTCAGCGTTGGCCATTGCCACCTTGCTTCTTGCCGGTGGCTTCGCCACGACCGCGTCCGCCCAGGTGGGTGGCTCAGCGGTCGTCTTCCTCAAAATTGAGCCCGACTCCCGTGCCGCGGGTATGGGAAATGCGGGTGTCGCCCTGGCCGACAACGCCAGCGCCATCTTCTGGAATCCGGCAGGACTTGCCTTCCAGACGGGCACCGAGGCCTCCATCACGCACTCGAACTGGCTGCCGGAATTCAACGCCGGCCTTTTCTACGAGTACCTGACGGCCAAGCATCACGTCCCGGGCTGGGGAACGTTCGGCGCACACCTCACCTATCTCTTCCTGGGACAGCACGAGGGTCGCGACGCACAGAACAACCCCACGGGGACGTTCAAGTCCTATGACCTGGCCCTGGGTGGGTCCTACGGCTTCAAACTCACGGACAACTTCGGTCTCGGGACCAGTCTCCGGTTCATCTATTCGAACCTGGCTCCGGGTCAGGTCGTGGGTGCCCAGGAGACCAAGGCGGGGATTTCAACCGCCTTCGACATCTCGGGACTCTACAAGACCAACAAGTTCAACATGGGAAGTACCAAGGGGCAGCTGTCCCTGGGCTTCAACCTGGCGAACATGGGTCCGAAGATCCAGTATTCCGACAGCGACCAGGCGGATCCGATTCCGACCAACCTGCGTCTGGGATACGCCTTCACGATGGACTTTGACGAGTACAACTCGCTGACGCTCGTGACGGACTTCAACAAGGACCTGATCCACTACTCCGATACGGATTCCACCCGTCGGGAAGCGGACCCGTTCTACAAGGCCATCTTCAGCTCCTGGTCTCCGATTGAGGTGCAGACGAATGCACTCAATGACTCGGAAGCCGAGCTCGAGACGCTGGGAGTGCTTGACCAGATGACGGTCGGCGCAGGTCTTGAGTACTGGTACGACCAGCTCTTCGCCATTCGTGCGGGCTACTTCTACGAGAACCCGTACAACGGAAACCGGAAGTTCATGACGCTGGGCTCCGGTGTCCGGTACAACATCATCGGGATCGACTTCTCGTATATCTACGCGCTTGAGGAGAACTCACCGCTGGCCAACACCATGCGGTTCTCCCTGCTGCTCAATTTCAACAAGTAGACCGGGCCGCCCCGACGGCGGCCCCCCACCGACACACGCCGCGGACATGGACTCAGGTGCTCGTCCGCGGCGTGTGTCCGTTTTCCTCGCCCACGGCCACGGCCTGACGGACAGGCGCAGAACGGCATGATGATTCCCTCCTCGCGCAGGCTGCGCGTGACGTTTTGCGCACTGGTGCTCGTGGGGCTGCTCGGCCCCTCCGTGCTGTCGGGCCAGGTCGTCCGCCTCTCGCAGGAGACGAAGCGGCTGCGCGTCGCCAACGCGACGTCCGCCGACGCCCTCCAGCAGTCCGCCGACGCCCTCCAGC
>JABDJZ010000480.1 GCA_013003255.1 Rhodothermales bacterium | reverse complement strand
AGCTGTACAGCGCCCATCTGGCCATCGCCGACCCGCAAACCGGGGAATTCCGGAGCGATGAACGCTATGCCCGCGGCGCGGCCGGCTTGAGTGGCGCGGAGGTAGAGGACGGTTCCGTATCGGTGTGGGTGGAGGACTGGACCATGATGGCCACCGAAGATCTCTCCGAGATCCGACTGGAGGCTGCTGCTGAAGACATGGCCCTCTCCCTGGTCCTGGCACCGGCCAAACCCATCTTCTTCCAGGGCGAAAATGGTTACAGCCCCAAGGGCCGTGAGGACGGCCAGGCTTCCCATTACTATTCCATCACCCGGCTGGATGCCTCCGGTACTGTCCGGGTAGGCGAGGAGGTGGCCGAGGTCGGTGGAGCATCCTGGTTCGACCGTGAGTGGAGCACCTCGCTCCTGTCCGAGGATCAGGAAGGCTGGGACTGGTTCTCTCTCCAGTTGGACAGCGGAGAGGACCTGATGTACTTCCGCCTGCGATCTGATATCCAGGACTACGTGGATGGCAGCCTGGTGGCAACGGACGGGTCCCGCGTGGATCTGGACCCCGATGGCATCGGGCTTGAGGTCACGGACTCCTGGCAAAGCCCGCGGACAGGGATTCGCTATCCCATCGCCTGGCGCATGCAGATCCCCGAGCGTGGGATGGACCTGACCATTGAAGCGGCCCTCCCGAACCAAGAGCTTGAAACCCGAATCACGTATTGGGAGGGGATGGTCCGGGTCTCGGGTACCAGGCGCGGAGCCTCGATCAGCGGGAAAGGCTACGTTGAAATGACGGGCTACGGATCCTGACGGGCGCATGCCGTAGGTTACCCGACCCTCGAACACGTGATCGACCCTGGACGCTTCCTACCCACCGCTGCGACTACCCCGGCCAGATGACCTCAGGATCCGGGAAGGACAGGTCTTCGACCCCGTCCGTTCGCTGTGGATTGCACTGACGCCTGAGGAGTGGGTTCGCCAGCATGCCATCCAATTCCTGCGCAACCAGGGGGTGCCGGACGGGTTGATGGCCATTGAGCGGGGCCATCAGGCCTCCGCCGGGACCCGTCGAACGGACATCACGGTGTACGATCGACAGGGATCGGTCTTCCTGGTTTGTGAGTGCAAGGCCGCCACCATCCCAATGAGACAGGATGCACTGGCACAGGTCATGCGATACGCCGACACCCTGGGATCCAGACACGTTTGTGTGACCAACGGGAAATCCCTGTTTGCCGCAAGTCGGGAGGACGGGGGTGGGTACCGATTTCGACCGGGCTTTCCCGAATTTGACCAGCAACCTGAGCGACATGATGTATAGGAAGGAGGTCCAGGCCGCCCTGGAAGCAGTGAGAGCGGCCGCTCGTCTCACCAGAGCGGTGCGGAAGTCCACGAAGCCCGGTTCGCTGCAGAAAGGGGACCGGAGTCCGGTCACCGTGGCCGACTTCGGGAGTCAGGCGCTGGTCTGCCACACGATCCGGGAGCACATGCCGGGAGCACCCATCATCGCCGAGGAGAGTGCCTCGGCACTGCGCGAGCCGGAAAACGGCGAGCTGCTGGAGCGCGTGACGTCATTCGTGCAGCAGGTTCGCCCTGCCGCAGATAGGCAGCAAGTTCTTGACTGGATTGACCTGGGCACCGAGACCCGGGTTCTCGACGAGTTCTGGACCCTGGACCCCATCGATGGAACCAAGGGCTTCCTTCGCGGCGATCAATACGCCGTGGCGCTGGCGCTGGTGCGGGACGGATGGCCGGTGGTTGCTGCGCTCGCCTGTCCCGCGCTGCCCCATCCCCGGGGAGGCGCAGACGGCACCATCCTCGTGGCTGTTGCCGGGGAAGGCTGCTTTGAAATCGCGGAAGACTCTGGAGAGCGCAGTCCGGTGAGGGTGTCCTCAATCTCGGATCCGGCCGATCTGCGCCTGTCCGAGTCGGTGGAGTCCGGCCACACCTCTCATGGGCAGTCGGCCCGGATTGTCGAGGCCCTCGGCACGACGGCTTCGCCTCGCAGACTCGACAGTCAGGCCAAGTATGCGGTCGTGGCCCGAGGTGAAGCGGAAGCTTACATGCGCGTACCAACGACCCCGGGCAGGCGCGAATGCATCTGGGATCACGCGGCAGGCGCGCTGGTGGTTGCCGAAGCTGGGGGCCGAATTACGGATCTGCATGGGCGCGACCTGGATTTCAGCCACGGACCCAGGCTGACCCAGAACACGGGCGTTCTGGCCACGAACGGGCATGTTCACCAGGTCGTGCTCGAAGCGCTTGAGCGCGAAGGCGTGGTGGGTTGACGGCTCTTTCGGCCGGACCGGTGGCAGCGGGGGTTGCCGACGGGCCGTGGATGCGCGGCCCTCAGGCGAACGCGTCCACCAACTGCGCACACGCCCGCTCGAGCTCTTCGAACTTCTTGGCGTAGCAGAACCGCAGGAAGCCTTTCCCGTCTTCCGGGTCGCGGAAGAAGGAACGTCCGGCTACAGCACCGACACCGGCCATCTTGACCAGGGTGTGTGCCGCCTGCTGGTCATCTCCAAAGCCTTCAAACCGCTCCCGCAGGGCGGTGTAGTCGGCAAGGACGTAGTAGGCACCCTGCGGCCGGTTTGCTATGAAACCGGACTCGGTCAACGCGTCACACATCATGTCCCGCTTCCGGGTATAGTCGGCCAGCATCGAGGTGTAGTACGCCTCATCCATGTCCAGTCCGGCCACCACGCCGTACTGCAGCGGGGTCGGCGCACAGATGTAGACCAGGTCATTCACCAGTCCCATTGGCGCCGCCAGGTGCTCCGGGGCAATGCAGTAGCCCAACCGCCAGCCGGTCATATTGAAGGTCTTCGAGAAGCCCGAAATGGTGATGGTGCGCTCATAGGCACCATCGATTGATCCGAAGGACACGTGCTCCCCGCCGTCGTAGATCATGTGCTCGTAGATCTCGTCGGTCAGCACATACAGGTCGTGTCGCTGAACCAGCTCGTTCAGCCGCTCAAATTCCGGCCGGGTCCAGACTTTCCCGTGGGGGTTGCCGGGCGTGTTGACGATGATGGCCTTGGTCCTGGGCGTGATTGCGGCTTCAAGGGCCTCGAAGTCAATGTCCCAATCCGGAGCCCGCGTGGTGACAAACCGCATGTCAATGCCCAGCAGTGCCAGCATATTGCGGTGATACCCGTAGAAAGGCTCGATCAGGATCACCTCGTCACCCTTGTCCAGCAGGGTCAGCATGGCGCACATGAAAGCACCCGTGGATCCTGCGCTCACCATGACCTCCTGGGGGCCTGCCACGGGAAGCCCATTGAAGGAGCGGGCCTTGTCGACGATCCGGTCCCTCAGAGAGGCAATGCCCGCGTAGTGGCTGTAGATCGACCGGTCCCCGTCAATGGCGGCCTTGGCGCCTTCCTTGATGGGATCAGGGGTGGGCATGTCGCAGATCCCCTGCCCGAGGTTGATGCCGCCGTGCTCCCGAATGAGCATGGAAATCGCCCGGATGTCACTTTGTACGAGTCGGTCGGTGCGATCAGAAAGGGGCTTCATGGGGAGCTGAACATTTGATTCGGAGCAGACAGGGGATACCAGACACCGGCCATGACCCCCTGGAACGGGCGCGTCATGACTTAGGACGAACCCGTCGGAGCCTGGCTGATGCGGACGAGGGATGCAACATATCGGACACGCGGAAAACAAAGCGGACTTTCTAGGCCACGATAGCGACAAAACGAATCGGTCATCCCCAACTCCGTGAGAAAGGGCCGTTCTCGAATGCTGGTGTTTCGATGCTGTCTCACAACTTCAGCAAGTCCGATGAAAGCTTCTGCTACGCAAAACCGCGCTATGTCCGCTCGACGGATTCCGGGACTGACTGTCCTGGGCTGTCTGGTGCTCATGGCCGCCCTGTTCGCTTCGCCTGCCTTCGCGCAGACCGATGTGGACGTGGAGATCCTCAAGGGCAATCAGCCCGACCTCGTTGCCTATCCGGGTGACGTTACTACATACACGATCACGATGATCAACAACAGCACTTCGGTGCCTGCTGATGATCTCGAGTTCATTGATGACCTTCCCGAAGACGGGCTCGGCAATTCCATCTTTGGGACGCCGTTCAACGTCAGTAACACACACGGCGTCTATTCCTATGATGCCGGAACCAACATGATCACCGTCTCTGACGTCGATCTGGGTCCTGGCGAGTCTATGACGCTCTCGTACGATGTGGTGGTAGTCACCCCTTTTGAGGGAGACTACACCAACACGGCAACCGTCACGTTTCCGCCAGCTTGGGTCTTTGACTCCAATACGGCAAACAACACGGCCTCCTATGTACTGTCCGTGCTTGAGCCGCTCAAGTTTCCGGCCAAGTCCTCGGTGCAGGCGCTCGTGGCCTGTCGCAACGAGTCTGATCAGTATCACCTGATCGCCGGTCAGATGAATGGCCCCATTCTTCGCTCGGTGCCCGATGGCGTGTTCCTCGGCAACCGCCGCTGGTCTACGTCCGTCTCCGGCCTTCCGGCTGAGAACCTGGTGGTCAACGACCTCTACGTGGAGCAGAATGCCACGACCGGCGTGGCTGATCAGGTCTTCGCAGCCGTTTGGGGCTACGACGGACTCTACCGCACCGAAGATTGCGGACGCACCTGGAGTGTCGTCGACTTCCCGGGCATGGCGCAGGACACGGATCCGTTCAAGATCGTGTATGCCATCACCCGCGGCCCGGGCGGCCCGGCCGGCTACATCCTGTACGCCTCGGCTGACCGTGGACGCATCTTCCGCTCGCTTGATCGCGGCGTGACCTGGGACATGACCATGTCTCTGCCCGCCGGAAGTGCAGACACGCCGTTCGCCCTGGCAGCCGACCCCAATGTGGAAGGCGCCCTGTATGCCGGGACATTCGGCAACGGAATCTTCCGCTCCTACGACTACGGTGAACTGTGGGAACGGGCCGGCAACGCGAATATCCCGGGCGAAGGTGGCATGCACATCTTCGATCTGAAATTCGATCCCGAGGCCACCGCTGGCGGCCACCCGGCAACCATCTGGGCTGCCACCGCTGAAGGTGTGTTCCTGACGCAGGATCAGGGTGACTCCTGGGCCGAGCGCTCAAACGGGCTCGAGATCACCGGCAACAACGGAGTGACCTTTGTCACCAAGGAAACGCGGGCCATCACGTTTGCCCAGCCGAATACCGTCGATCCGCGGTTCGAGTACAGCCTCTTCGCTGCAGTCTGGGGCGCCGGCATCTTCAAGAAGGATGGCGATCGCTACTACACGGACTGGGAGGGCATTCTCCTCCGCAACCTGGACGCCTCGGCACTGCTGGTGCACAACGGCGCCCTGATGGTGGGAACGAACGGCCAGGGCCTCTTTGAAGTGGAACTCTCCGCCTCGTCCACCGCGAACGAGTACCAGGACACGGAAATCCCGGAAGGGTTTGTTCTCCAGCAGAACTATCCCAACCCGTTCAACCCGACCACGTCCATCTCCTTTGAACTCCCGGAAGCCACGGCTGTCAAGCTGTCCGTCTTCGACGTCCTCGGCCGTGAGGTCGCAGTGCTCGCAAACGGCAAGCTCTCCGCCGGTAGCCACGCCGTCACCTTTGACGCTGCAGGTTTCCAGTCCGGGATGTACATCTACCAGCTCGAAAC
Organism: Rhodothermales bacterium; assembly: GCA_013003255.1. Taxonomy (GTDB): domain Bacteria; phylum Bacteroidota; class Rhodothermia; order Rhodothermales; family UBA10348; genus JABDJZ01. The sequence continues at coordinate 2,269 of JABDJZ010000480.1, read as the reverse complement.
GGCGAACTACACGCTGACACGCAGCATGGTACTGATGAAGTAAGTCTCGCGGACTGCGCGAGAGACAGTAGCGTAGCGGAGCACGACCGGGGCGTGGACTCACAGAGTCCGCGTCCCGGTTGTCATTTATGCGACATCGGCCGAGCAGGGGATTGGAGCCGCCCCGGCGGACTCTGAACGGGGATCGGACAGCGGGAACGACGATCCGCCAAATCGCACCCGCATTCGGACAATGTGAGATGAACGCGCCGATTCGAGCGGATCAAGCCGTTTTTGAGATGCGGAGTCACCAGGCAATTCTCATCAAGAACAGTAACCCAATGAAAGTCTCCGCCTACCACAGCTACACCCCTCTAAGGTGGTCGCGCGGGTACCTGGCCGTTTTCGCGCTAGCACTCGTCTCACTTGTAGGGGCGTTACCCGCTCAAGCCCAAACGGCGGTCGATCTCGTGATCGGCAAGGGCAATACCCCTGACCAGGTCGCATACCCTGGCGATGTCACCACGTATACCGTAACGCTGACCAATGGCAGCCACACGGTCGCCGCGGATGACATTGAAATCACCGATGACCTCCCGGAGGATCATCTCGGCAATTCCATTTTCGGCGTGCCGTTCAACGTCATGAACACGCACGGCACGTATAGCTACGACGCCGGAAGCAACACCATCACCGTGTCGGACATCGACCTCGCCCCGAGCGAGACGATGACCCTTATGTATGACGTGGCCGTGGTCACCCCGTTTGAGGGAGACTACACCAACGTGGCATCCGTGACGTTTCCAACGGCCTGGATCTACGATCCCGACCTGACGAACAACACCACGTCTTACCTCCTGACGGTCCTCGAGCCGCTGAAGTACCCGGCCAAGTCCGCGGTCTCTACGCTCGTGGCCTGCCAGAACGAGGCCGATGCGTTTCATATCATCGCCGGCCAGATGAATGGCCCGATCCTGCGTTCGGTACCGGATGGCTACTTCATCGGCGGTCGTCGCTGGTCACAGTCGGCTACCGGGCTGCCCGGGCTGGTCAATCCGAATGGTCCCGGCATGCCGAACATCGTCACCGGCGCCCCGAACCTCGTGGTGAATGACCTCTTCGTGATCCGCAACAGCACCTCCGGTGTGGCAGATGTCGTTTTCGCTGCGGTCTGGGGCTACGATGGCCTCTACCGTACGGAAGACTGTGGACGTACCTGGAGCGTGGTTGATTTCCCGGGCATGGCCCAGGAGTCCGATCCGTTCAAGATCGTCTACGCCATCACTCGTGGTCCCGGCGGACCCCTCGGCTATATCCTCTATGCCTCAGCCGACCGTGGACGCGTATTTCGCTCCCTGGACGGCGGCATCACCTGGGACATGACCATGAGTCTTCCCGGTGGCAGCGCCGACACCCCGTGGGCACTGGCAGCTGATCCCAACGAGCCCGGCCTTCTGTTTGCCGGAACGTTCGGCAACGGTCTGTTCATCTCCCGCGACTACGGCGAGTACTGGGAGCGTACCGGCAACAACGGTATCCCGGGCGAAGGCGGCATGCACATCTTCGACCTGGAGTTCGATCCGGAGAAGATGCCGCAGACCCTCTGGGCAGCAACGGCACAGGGCGTGTTCTTCACGCAGGACGAAGGCTACTCATGGGCTGAACAGTCCGACGGTCTTGAGATCACCGGCAACAACGGTGTGACCTTCGTGACCAAGGAGGCCCGTGCCATTGCGTTCGCCAAGCCGAACGACGCCAGCAGCCTCCTGGACTACAGCCTGTATACGGCCATCTGGGGTGCGGGCATCTTCCGCCTCGAGGGTGACCGCTACTACACCAACTGGGATCCGGTCCTTCTTCGCAACATGGACACCACAGCACTGCTGGTACACAACGGCGAACTCATCGTCGGTACCAACGGCCAGGGCATGTTCGAGATTGACATTTCGGCGTCCTCGACGGCCAATGAGAACGAGTCGGCCGAAGTGCCCGAGGGCTTCTCGCTCCAGCAGAACTACCCCAACCCGTTCAATCCGACGACCTCCATCTCCTTTGACCTTCCGCAGGCTACCGCCGTCAAGCTGTCGGTCTTCGATGTCCTCGGTCGGGAAGTGGCCGTGCTGGTCAACGGCAAGCTGACCGCCGGCAACCATGCGGTTAGCTTCGATGCGGCCGGCATGCAGAGCGGTATGTATATCTACCGTCTCGAAACCGCCAACCAGACCATGACCAAGAGCATGGTCCTGATGAAGTAGAGACACCGCCTGGTCCAAGTGTAGCGGAGCTGGTC
>JABDJZ010000323.1 GCA_013003255.1 Rhodothermales bacterium | reverse complement strand
CTCGAGGGTTGCATCTCGAAAACGCCCCCCGACATCCGGCCACCGGGCGCACTTGCTATTTCGTAGCCCTCCTCGAGGTCAATCGAGGCGCCGAGTGCCTGCATGCCCTGCATGTGCACGTCGACAGCCCGAGGACCCCAGGCGCATCCGCCCGGCAGGGAGACTTTGGCCTTCCCGAACCTGCCAAGCAGCGCGCCGAGCATGTAGAAGGAGGCCCGCATCCGCTTGACCAGCGCGTATGGCGCTACGGTCTTGGTCGCGGTGGACCCATCGATCTCAAGCCGGTGATCGGACTCGTCGAAGGTCACTTCGGCACCCGTAACACCGATAACCCGCGAGAAGGTGTGGATGTCCCGCAGCGCCGGGACGTTGCGGATGGTGGTGGTGCCCTCGGCCAGCAAGCCGGACGCCATCAGTGCCAACGCGGTGTTTTTTGATCCGCTGACTGTCAGCGTTCCGTACAGCGGGCGTCCGCCCCGCACAACCAGTTTGTCCATGCAGCCTCGATATATAGCGGCCCGATGATACGCGGGCCCCACGCGAAAATAAAGGATCACCGACCGAGTCGCAGCGTTGGCCGTGGCCCCCGAGAGTTCCATGCCGCCGATTTACCTGGATTACGCCGCGTCCTCGCCGATTCCGCCGGAAGTGCGGGAGGCCATGCTGCCCTGGTTTGACCAGGGTTTCGGCAATCCTTCATCGGTTCACGCATCCGGACGCCGGGCCCGTAATGCGGTCGAAGAATCGCGCGAGACGCTGGCTGGCCTGCTTGGCGTAGAGCCCGCGTCGCTCATCTTCACTTCTGGTGGGACGGAGTCTGACTATCTGGCAATCACCGGGTACCAGGGTGATGGGCCTCGGATCACGTCTCGTGCCGAGCATGCCGCTGTGCTCGAAACGGTCAGGCTGCATGAACAGGGTGGGGGCTCGGTGGCGCTCCTCGAAACAGACCAGGCCGGGCGTCCGACCATGACTGATCTGGCTGATCAACTCGCGCCTGGTGGACTTGTGAGCCTGATGTGGGTCAACAACGAGCTCGGGAGCATCAATCCTGTCGCTGAGGTGGCTGGTCTTTGTCACGCTGCCGGGTGTGGCCTGCATTGCGACGCCATTCAGGGGCCTGCATGGACCAACCTTGAGCTCCCGGCCCTCGGTGCTGACCTCGTGAGTCTCTCCGCGCACAAGGTGGGCGGGCCCAAGGGCGTGGGGCTTCTCTACGTGGCACCTGGAACCGCCCATTCACCGGTCGTTCCGGGTGGCGGCCAGGAGCAGGGTCGGCGCGGTGGGACGGAGAATGTGCCCGGTATCGTGGGTTTCGCGCGCGCCATGGAGCTTCTGTATGCCGATCCTGGGCGGACCCAGCGCCTGGCTGCGCTCAGCACCCAACTGCGGCATGCCCTGACCGCCGAGCTTGGCGGTGAGATCCTCAACAACAGCCCCGAATCCGCATCTGCACCCCACATCGTCCACATTTCGGTCCCAGGGATTCCTTCGGGCCCGGGCGCCGAGATGCTCATTCTGGGCTTGGACCTGGAGGGCGTCGAAGTGTCAGCAGGGTCGGCTTGTGCGAGTGGTGCCCTAAGCGCAGGTCATGTCTTGGAAGCCATCGGAAGGGAGGAACTGGCCTCCATCCGGTTTTCGCTCGGATACGGCACGACGGAAACAGACATTGAGACCGCCGCAGATGCCGCGGCCCGCGTCATTCGGCGCGTACGCGAAAGCCTGTGAATCGGACCCTCATCATTTTTGCCCGGACTCCGGAGCCCGGGGCCGTCAAGACACGACTCGCGGTTGAGTACGGCGATGTGGCTGCATGCCGACTCTACGAGGCGTTCATTCGCGATCTGGCCATCGCAATGCATGAGGTGAAGTCCGCAACCCATTGGTACGTAACGCCTGACGTGGTCCCGTTTGCCGATCTTGTTGGCGATGGTGAGGTGCGGACCCAAGAGGGAAGCGGCCTTGGAGCGCGCATGCGGCACGCGTTCGAGGCGTCGTTTTCGGAAGGCTCCGATTGCGCGGTCATTATCGGAACAGACTCGCCCCTGCTCAGCGCGGCAGAGGTTGAAGCAGCGTTCGAGATTCTTGAGAGCGGAGGGGACTCGGTGATCGGTCCGGCGGAGGATGGTGGGTATTACCTGCTGGGCCTCAGGCCGGGGCCTCTGGACTTCTTCGAGCGCCTGACGTATTCGCGCTCCGACGTCTTTGAGCGAACGCTCGCCGGGTTGTGGGATGCGGGCTATGCTCCAACCAAGTTGCCCGCCGCTTTCGACATAGACCGGCCGGAAGACGTGCGAAAGCTGGCTCGTCTGCTGGAGCGGGATTCAGATCGCGCTCCGCGAACCAGGGAGGCGCTCGTGTCCATGGGAGTCCTTCCGCGAGATGCTCAGCGGGCAACCCTGGGGCGCCGATGAAGGGGACGCTCACCAGGCATAGTGACTTCGGATCCGCGCATGTTGGAAAACGGCACGTGGAAGTGTGGATTCCGGAGAATGCGGGGTCGAATCCGCTTCCGGTGCTCTACATGCAGGATGGACAGAACCTGTTTCATGCCGGAGATGCCTTTGCAGGAGTGACCTGGGGCGTCGCAGAAATGGTGTCGCGTCTCATTTCCGAGGAAGGACTGCCCCCTGTAATGGTGGTGGGCATTTGGAATACGCACCTCCGAATCCCCGAGTACATGCCGCAGAAGCCGTTGGCCGAATGGGCCGATCCAAGGGTTCTGGAGCGATTCGCCAAGACGTACGGTGGGGAGCCATGCTCGGACGCGTATCTCCGCTTCATGGTGGACGAACTCAAGCCATTCATCGACCGGGAGTACAACACCCGGCCTGAGGCCAACAGCACGTGGCTGATGGGCTCGTCGATGGGAGGGCTCATTTCTCTCTATGGCGTCTGCGAGTATCCCGAGGT
>JABDJZ010000422.1 GCA_013003255.1 Rhodothermales bacterium | reverse complement strand
GACCAGGACGGTCACAAGAATCAGCATTGCGATGCGGAAATCCCGCCGATCGCGATAGTGCTCAACAAGCCTTGTCGGCTGGGCCAGCGATGACAGGGTCTCGCGGATCAATGACCAAACGCGCGTGCGATACACCCAGAGAATCGAGAGCGTGGTCCCGAAGTGAACGAATACCTCGAACACCACGTCTTCTCCCGGGTCCAGACCCAGCAAATAGGATCCCAGCACCAGATGGCCACTGGATGAGACCGGGAGGAACTCGGTGAGTCCCTGCAGAAGTCCCAGAACGATTGCTTCCCACCAGTTCACGGGCGCTGTCCTCCATTGAATGCCGGGGGGTGGTCATCGTGGAAGGGCGCGAGCTTCTGGTAGGCCATGGCCGCATCCAGGAGCAGGCCTTCCTCATAGAGGCGTCCAACCAGCGCAACGCCCGTGGGCAGGCGTACAGCCGGCCGGTCATCGGGGACGCGATAGCCGCTCTTCATGGTGATCACAGGATGTCCGGTCAGGTTGGTCACAGAGCCGTCTGCACCGCTGGGTGTCAGGATCAGGTCAAACTTCTGGAATACCGAGTCCATGCCGGCGATCAGCAGTCCGCGATGCCTGTTTGCCTGGATGTACTCGGCCGCGGGAATGAATCGGGACTGGCGAAGTGAGTTCGCGCGGCTGGAAGAAGACTGCCAGTAGAGTTGGTCATCCAGATTTTCCTGGAGCAGTTGATCGAATACCGCACCGGACTCGCCACGGATGATGGTGGAGATTACGCCGCTCCATCTCGGTCCGGTCGGCAGCGAGACCGAGTCCATCTGGACTCCCATCTGCCGAAACACCTCCATGGCCGCGCGCGCATTGTTTCCGGTGGCGGTCGAGTCGCGGTCGAAGGCCGCCTTCAGGTACCCCACGCGAATGGAGGACCAATCGCGAGCCCCGCCGACTTCCAGCGGTACCGACACGGTGGAGGGATCCTCAGGATCCTGGCCTCGGATAGCATCGAAGACCAGAGCGCAGTCCAGGGCGCTGCGACACATCGGGCCGATTTTGTCCAGCGACCAGGAGAGCGTCATGGCGCCGGCTCGGCTGACCACACCATAAGTGGGACGAAGGCCTGTCAAACCGTTCCGGGTCGAAGGCGAGATGATGGAGCCCCACGTTTCCGTTCCAATGGCAAAGGGCACGAGCCCGGCCGCCGTCGCTGAGCCGGGGCCGGCCGAAGACCCGGAGGCACCGGTGGTGGTGTCCCAGGGAGTCACGGTCCGACCGCCGAACCATCGGTCGCCGCTAGCCAACTCTCCGGAGGTGAGCTTGGCTACCAGCACGGCACCGGCCTCATCGAGGCGCTGCACCACCGCGGCGGTTTTGTCGATGACCTGATCGCGGTAGGGGCCTGCGCCCCAGGTGGTGGGGTACCCGGGAACCGCAAGCAGGTCCTTGACACCGTACGGGACTCCATGGAGTGGCCCTCGCCAGTTCCCGGCGGCAATCTCGGCATCTGCCTTCCGCGCCTGCTCAAGTGCCCTTTCGGCCGTCAGGTTGACCACGGCCTTGAGCACCGGGTCGTGGGTACGCAGTCGATTCAGGAAGTACTCGGTCAGGGCCACTGAGGTCACCTTGCCATCTCTCAGCAAGGCACCCAGGTGGGAGGCCGGCAGGAAGGCAAACTCACCGTTGGCCGGCAGATCCACCGACTCCGGGAGGGGCAGGGTGACGGCGTCCGGGCCCTTGGGCATCTGAAATCCCGGAGGCCGCGGCTCGAACCAAAGGACCGGCGGCACCGAGTTGTCCAGGGGAAAGCTGCGGAGATCCTCGAAACTGCGGAGGTTTCGCTCCAGATTGCCACGGAGCGTCTCGATTTCCTCATCGGTGAAATCCAGTCCGGCCACGCGCTGCGCGCCCTCAATGTCCCGCTCGGAAAACGGCTTGGCCGTACCGCACCCGATAAGGGTCAGGCAGAGTGTGGCGGCAATGATTCGAAGCATCGGGTCAGGGTTCAGTCTGCGTCCTCGGGAATTCCGGGCTTGACCAGCAGCACCTCTTCGCGATCAACCAGGACCGAACCCGGATGGGCGCCACGTGGGCTGCGAACATACTTCCTTTCCGTGACGATTACCGGGACCAGTGAGGAGCCGCGCGCCTTGCTGTGGTAGGCTGCAATTGAGGCGGCCTGCTCCAGGATATGGCGAGGGGGCATGCGTGTCTTGTCCTGGCGCTTCAGGACGGTGTGCGACCCGGCGACGCCGCGGGCGTGCAGCCAGAGGTCGTGTTTTGCGGCATGCTTGAACGTGAGCAGGTCATTCTGCTTCGCGTTTCGGCCCACCCAGACCACGTAGTTGGCGCCGAGGTGATAGGTCCTGAAGGGCACGCCCTCTTTGGCTTTCCCTGAGCGGCCGCGAATGCGGGCCACCACGTCGGCGTGCTGCTTCAGGAATGCCTTCAGTGTCCGCCCATCCTCGATGTCCTGCAACTCAGCCAGGACGGCCGCAGTGGTTTCGGCCCACGCTCGGGCCGAGGCCACACGGCGCTCCGCCTCCTCCCGCGCGCGCCGACTTCGCCGCGCACGATCATAGTAGCGGTTGGCGTTCTCAAGGCCGCTCATCGACTCGTCCAGCGGAATGGTCACTGGCGCTCCGTTGCCGAAAAGGTCCGGCAGGGCGACCTTCTTTCGACCTGCTCCGGCTCCGGCCTCCGTGGCCATCAGCAGGTGCCCCCACGTTTCATACTGGTCAGCTCGGGATGGACGGGTCAACTCGCGTTGCATGGCCGCGTGCGCCTGCTCGGCCTTCGCCGCCGCCTGCTCAACCGCTGACAGAAGCGGCTGGTAGCGTGAGCGGAAGCCCCGCTCGGCCAGCGTGGACCGAACGTACACGCGCACGGCCTCGTCCAGTGTTTCAAAGCTGTCCGCAGTCCCCGGTGGCGTCGAAAGCGGAATGAGCGACAGCGCTACCGGCGTTCGCTCATCGCGATACAGCACGGGCGAGGGGGCGTCGAGATCATCGCGGACGCCATCCAGGGCCGTGGCCAGTTTGGCGAAATGGGCGTCCGTCACCAGGCACGCATCGGAGACATCCAGCGACGCGCGGTCCACCACTTCCTGAGCCAGCCAT
>JABDJZ010000420.1 GCA_013003255.1 Rhodothermales bacterium | reverse complement strand
AGATCATGCCCAACAACATCATTCTGATTGGGCCCACCGGAGTAGGAAAGACCGAGATTGCCCGCCGTCTGGCGCGCCTGGCCGGTGCGCCCTTCATCAAGGTGGAGGCCACCAAGTTCACTGAGGTGGGCTACGTGGGTCGGGACGTGGAATCGATGATCCGCGACTTGATGGACATCGCCCTCAACATGATCCGGGAGGAGCATACGGTAGGCGTCCAGGAACGGGCAAAGGATCTGGCCGACGAGCGGATCCTGGACCTTCTCATTCCTGCCCCGCCCTCGCGCAAACCTGGAACACCGGCCATTACCGGCCCCGGGTTCTCCATGTCGTCCTCCAACGCAGGAGATGCTCAGAGCACGGCTGAGCCCTCCGAGGCCGAGATGCGGTCCCGTACCCGAGAGAAATTCCGGAAGATGCTCCTGGCCGGCGACCTGGATGAGCGGGAGGTGGAGATCGAAGTCGCTGCCGACTCGTCACCCATGCTGCAGGTATTCGGACCGATGGGCATGGAGGAGATGGGCGTCAATCTCCAGGACCTCTTTGGCAATCTGGGTGGCAAGAAGCGCAAGAAGCGCCGTCTGCCCATCAGCGAAGCGCGGGATGTCCTGGCCCAGGAAGAAGCGCAGAAGCTGATCGACATGGACCGGGTCCAGAAAGAGGCGGTCACGCGCGTTGAGCAGTCCGGCATCGTGTTCATCGACGAAATCGACAAGGTCGCCGCGCGCTCAGGCGGCCGCGGTGGCAGCGGCGGGCCCGACGTTTCCCGGGAGGGCGTTCAGCGGGACCTGCTTCCCATCGTCGAGGGGTCCGGCGTGATGACCAAGTACGGTCTCGTCAAGACGGACCACATTCTGTTCATTGCCTCGGGCGCGTTTCACGTAGCGAAACCGAGTGATCTGATCCCGGAGTTGCAGGGACGATTCCCCATCCGGGTCGAGTTGGAGAGCCTCTCCGAGGAGGACCTCCTGATGATCCTCACACTGCCCAAAAATGCATTGCTCAAGCAGTATGCAGCCCTGCTGGCGTCCGAAGGCGTAGACGTTTCCTTCACCGAGGAGGCCATTGCGGATGTGGCCCGGATCGCCGCTCGGGTCAATTCGGAAGTGGAGAACATCGGAGCGCGCCGGCTCCACACCATTCTGACCACGCTGCTGGAGGACATCCTCTTCGACGTGCCGGACGAAATCTCTGACACGGCCATCCTCGTCGATCGTAAGCGGGTAGAGGAGAAATTGTCCGATATTGTCGAGAACAGAGATCTGAGTCAGTACATCCTTTGACCCCCCAGGCCCAGCGCGACCGGAATTGGAATGAGGCGTTGGCCGCCTCCGTCCACGCGACGGTTTTCGGGGACGCGCGGTACGTCCGGGCGATGGCGAAGGCTTCGGAGCTCGCTCCCGAATTCCTGCTGGAAGACAGTGTCGGCGTGGCCGTCTGCACGCGCTCCCGGGGACCGGTCAAGGAGGCGGTGCTGCCCCTATTCACGCCGTTTACAGGTTTCGTTCTGCCGGAGATTGAGGCGGCCAGGGTCCATGCCGGCGATGACGCGCTCTCGAGAGTGGCGACGATGCTCGAGACTGGGCCGGACCGAATCCGGGTCCACCTGCCCCCCAGCGTTACCGATGTTCGTTCGCTCTCGCTGAGGGGATGGAATGTCTCCCCGCTCTACACCTACCGACTGAATCCCGCCAATGGCACGACCGCCTGGTCTTCAGGGACCCGCCGGTCTGTGCGCAAGAATGAGCCTTCCTACGCCACCGCGGTGGATCCGGAGGCCGTTCCTGAGGTGATTCGGCTGGTGCATGAAGGGTATGAAAGGGGTGGAGCGGCGCCGCCGGGCCAGGCTCAGGCCCTGGCCGACGCGGTCTCTGAGCTGGCACAACACGGCCTGACGGAGTGCGTGACTGCCCGACGGGATGGTACCATCGAGGCCGGCATAGTGCTGCTCCATGGGCCGGACGCATCCTACTACTGGATGGCCGGAAGCGTCCCCGGGCCGGCAATGAGCGTACTCATCGCATTCGTGCTGAGCCACCTGGAGGCGCGCGGTGTCGGGACATTCGATCTGCTTGGAGCCAACACGCCACCGATTGCTGAATTCAAGCGCAGGCTTGGAGCCGAGTTGGTTCAATACTGGTCTGCAACGTTCGATGCCGGCCTCGCAGCACGCGCCATTTCTGCCGCCAAGGCGCTCAGGGGGCGGTGACCCGGCCGGCAAACGGCCCCCGTGAGGCGCTTCCTGCCATGTTGGCCGCCGTCGCGGTGCCGCTGGCGTACTTCCTTCGGTTCGGATACGGGTTCGGATACAGCGACCAGGACGAGTTCCTGCCGTGGCTGAGGGCCCGCCTTGAACCTGGGCTCCTAAGCGAAGACTGGTTCGTGGCTTCCCAGCAGAGCGGATTCAATGTCCGTACCGGCTTTGTGTGGCTGCTCGAGGCTCCCTCCCACCTCCTGGGGATCGAGAACGCAGTCCTGCTCCTGTATGCAGGGGCGATGCTGGCCCTTGTTCTGGCCGTTTACCATCTGGCGCGGGTTCTGGGTGCAGGCGAAATGGGCGCCATCGTGGCGTCTCTGGCGGCGGTGGCCCTCCTTCCGCGCTGGACCCTGGGTGGCAATGCCGCCGCATCGTCCATGCTGGTCCCATCCCTGGTGGCCTGGAGCATGGGCCTGTGGGCGGTTGTGAATGCCCTCCGGAAGCAACCCGGCCGAGCGGGTCTGCTGGTTGGTCTCGCTGCGTGGATTCAGATTCTTGTTGCTGCGCAGGTTGGTGCAATAGTCCTTTTCGCGCTGCTCGTAGCCGGTCCGACCACCCGGAAACAGGCCGCCCGCTTCGCGTTGCCTGCTCTGGGACTCGCCCTCCCGGTGGCCGTCCTGCTCGCGTTGTCGGGAACGGGGCTTCCGTCAGACTCCTTCGCCATTCTGGCCCGGATACGGGCACCACATCACTATCTCCCATCGGCCTTCCCGGCAAGTGACTATCTGCAGTTGGCAGCCCTGACTGCGGCCGGTCTCTGGGCCCTTTCACGTACCCGCCTGAAGCGCTCCGCGAGTCTGAACCGACTTGTGGGCGCCCTACTGGCTGGCGTGCTTGTGGCCGTCACAGTTGGCCTGATTGCCTGGAAGACCGACTCGGCGTTCTTCCTTTCCCTGCAGCCCTTCAAGGCTACCGTCCTTGGCCAAATCCTGCTTGTGTGCACGACGTGTGCCCTCCTGCCCTCCACCCGGTTGCCGGGTTGGACCTGGACAGGTGCCCTTGTTGCGGTGGTGGCCGCCTGGGCAATGATCGCCGCCGGCTTCACGGTGGGCGGAAGGCCGGACATCAGGCAGGCGCCGGCCGCGGCGGCGGCCGCGTGGGTCGCAGAACGCACCCTCCCTCGAGACCGGGTGGCCATTCCCCCCTCGGTGACCGGCTTTCGATACAGCTCCGGGCGAGCGATTGTCATCAATTTCAAGGCCTACCCGTTCACCGCCGACGGCACCGGGGAATGGCTGCAGCGCTTGACCGACTGGGCACCGGGAGCGCTGGATGGAGCCGGCAATTCAAACTGGAGAGCCACAGCCTCCACCCTTCTCCCGGCACTTGACGCGGGTTACGAGTCCCTGACGCCGGACTCGCTGGCCGCGCTCTGTGTTCGTTACGAGGTACAGATCGTGGTCAGGCGGACACCGCTCGCGCCTCATCCCGGCTTCCAAATGGCGGCCCGTGACGGCGAATTCCTGATCTACACGAGGAATACCGCATGACCGACTCTGACTCCTACAAGTCAGTGAGAGCGCGCTTTGTCCGACCAGTCGCCCTGCTCCTGTCCGGGTCGGGCACGGCCTTCCTGATCGGGTACCTGGCTCGTCCCCTCGTCATGCGCCTGTTTCCCGTGGAGGCCTTCGGCGTCTATGAGTTCATTCTCACGCTTGTAGCAGTAGCTATCCCCGTGGCTTCGCTCCGGTACGAGGATGCCATCGTGCTCCCCGAGTCCCGGGAAGAAGCCAGGGATGTCTGGATGCTGTCCCTGCTGCTCACCCTGGCCTCCGTGGGACTTGCTACCCTCGGCGTGCTGTTCCTCGGCCATCTCGTTCCCGACCCGGAAACACGCCGCTGGCTGTGGGCCGCCCCGGCGCTGCTGCTCGTCCTGAGGCTCTCGAAGCTCTTCGAGTTGTGGTTGACCCGGGAAAAGGCATTCGGCACGCTCTCCACAGGGAGTGTCACCCAGCGGTCTGTTACCACGGCGGGGCACGTTGGCATTGGTCTCTCCAGCACCTCGGCCGCAGGGGGCCTACTCGCAGGGTTCGGAGCGGGCCATCTGGCGGCCGCACTCCTCTATGCCACCAGAGCGCTCAAGACGCTGCCGGTCCGCGCTCGCCTCCATCTCCGAACTCCGGCCTCCCGGTATCGCCGGTTCGCACAGTACGCCTCACCAGCAGCTCTGGTGAGCGCCCTGGCCACCCGCCTCCCCTTCCTGGTTCTCCTGGGCGTTTTCGGGGCCGAGTTTCTGGGATGGTTCGGCCAGGCCTTCCACGTGCTCTATGTCCCCCTCAGCCTCCTCGGCGTTGCCGTTGGTCAGGTGTTCTTTGTCGAGGCCGCCGAGGCCTGGCGGCGGGGCTCCCTCAAGGAGGAGACTCGCCGCATCCACGATGCGCTGGTGACATTCGCGCTGGTCCCGCTGGCGGGTGTATGCGCAGCCGGACCCGACCTGTTCGCGTTCTTCTTTGGCGATGCGTGGCGCACGGCTGGCGAGTTCGCCGTGTATCTGGCACCCTGGATCGCCCTCACAGCCGTCGGCTCCCCGCTCACGCGTGTGTTTGACGTCATGGAGCGACAGCGGCTGGACCTGGCCGTCAACATCGCGATGTTCAGTCTTGTCGGCGCAGCGCTTCTCTATGTGGTACAAGGGACTACCCCGCTCGAGGCGGTTATTGTTCTAGGCATTGTCGGCGCCCTGTCCCGCGCCATTCAGGTGGCCGCCGCCCTGCGTTGCGCGGGAGTCGCGCCCGGGGAGACGGTCCGCGCCTATCTTCGTCCACTTGCCGAGGCCGCCCTGGTTTTCGTGCTCGTGAGTCTGTTGCAGAGGTTTTTCGGACCGGCCGTGACCAGTCTGGGTTTTCTGGCGATCCTACTGGTCTGGCTCCCCTTCACCTACCGCCGTCTCGTACGATGATTCGTTCGCTCCTCGTCCTGGTCCTCGCGGTGGCGGGCTGCCAGCCGGCCGACAACGCCCCTCCTGGTGCGACGGATCTCACCGTCATGACCTTCAACATCCGGTATGACAATCCGGGCGATGGGCCGAGCGCGTGGCCCAACCGGGCCGACTGGGTTGCCGAGACCATTGGCACCGCCAATCCGGACGTGTTCGGTCTGCAGGAGGCGCTCCTTCATCAGATTGAGCACGTGGCCGCTGCATTGCCTGACTACCGATGGGTCGGGGTAGGTCGAGATGATGGAGAAGAGCGCGGCGAGTTCTCCCCGGTCTTCTACCGAGCGAACCTGCTCGAACTGTTGGATACCGGTACGTGGTGGCTCTCCGATGCGCCCGCAGACACGGGGTCCGTGGGATGGGACGCAGCCCTTCCGCGTGTGGCGACAGTGACGCATTTCGGATTGAGGGACACGGGCCAACCGCTATGGCTGATCAACACGCATTTTGACCACCTCGGCGAGGTGGCGAGAACCCAGAGTGCTGCCCTGCTGGCGGACCTCTCGGGGGCCCTGGCTCTAACGGGGGCCGATGCCACGGGCACGCCTTCCACGAAAAGCGAAGCCTCTGACGGGCGCGTACCAGTCGTGCTGATGGGCGATTTCAATTTCACGGAAGCCAGCGCTGGATATGCCAACCTTACTGGCTCGGGGCTCCAGGACGCGTTCGTTGCAGCAGGCAGGCCCTCGCCCTCAGAGACGTTTACAGGATTCGACGCCACCGCTGGCCCCAGCGGTGACCGAATCGACTTGGTGTTCACGTCAGGTGCCTCGGTCCGCTCTTACGAGGCGCTGGATGTTATCCACGAAGGCCGCTACGTGTCGGACCATCGTCCGGTGGTGGTCTCGCTGACCATTCC
>JABDJZ010000416.1 GCA_013003255.1 Rhodothermales bacterium | reverse complement strand
AACTGGAGGTCCACGAAAAACCCATCGCCTGGGAAGGCCGCGAGGCCACGCTGGTGATGTTCAGGGACGTGACCGCCCAGATGGCCTTGGAAGACAATCTTCGACGCTCCAAGGAAGAGGCCCTGCGTGTGGCAAACCTCAAGACGGCGTTCCTGGCGAACATGAGCCATGAGTTGCGGATGCCGCTGGCCAGCATCATCGGCTATGCCCAGCTGATCCAGGAAGGCCTTGGAGACCATGAGTTTACCGAGTTCACCGGAAGCATTATATCGGGTGGCAATCGGCTTCTGGAGACCATCAACTCTGTGCTAGACCTGACGCGTCTCGATGCAGACGCCATCGAGGCCCAGTCCCGGCCGGTCGAAGCCTCCGCTGTGGCCCGGGAGGCGGTGGGCATGCTGCAGGCGCTGGCTACCCGGAAGAACCTCACAGTCGAAGTCCAGGATGCGGACGAAGACGATACGGTCTTCGCTGATCCCACCATTCTGCGGCGAATCCTGAACAACCTGATCGGCAACGCCATCAAGTTTACGGAGTCCGGTTCGGTGCGGATCCTGATTGAGGCCGATGAGCAGATTGTCCGGCTGCACGTGATCGATACGGGTGTCGGCATCGACGAGGCCTTCATCCCCCAGTTGTTCGAGGAGTTCACCCAGGAATCCAGCGGCTTCGATCGCTCGCACGAGGGTTCAGGCCTGGGCCTCGCCATTACCAAGCGTCTCTGCCGCCTCATCGGCGGCCGCATCGACGTCGAGAGCATCAAGGGCAACGGGTCCACCTTTACGGTGACCCTCCCCCATGCCGAACCTCCCGACTACGACTCCCCGCCAGACTACCATCCCACAGCGCGCTCATGATTACCGAACCCACCACGCTGTTTGCCCTTCTCGCCGGAGTCCTCGGACTGGTGTTCTGGCTCAGCAAGATCCCCGCCCTCGGTAAGGTCTTCAACTTCCTTCCGCCGGTAATCTGGGCCTACTTCGTGCCCATGTTCCTGACCACGTTCGGTATCACGCCGGATGCCAACGCGCTCTACAGCTGGATGTCCAAGTTCCTGCTTCCGGCCGCGCTGTTCCTGTTGATGGTCACGGTGGACGTGAAGGCCATTCTCCGCCTTGGCCCCAAGGCGCTTCTGATGATGGTCACAGGCACCGTCGGCATCGTGCTGGGTGGACCGATCGCACTGGCAATCCTGGGCGGCGTGCTCCCGGCGGACACCTGGCAGGGCTTCGCCACACTGTCCGGTAGTTGGATCGGTGGCACCGCCAACATGGTGTTCATGCAGAACTACATCGGGGCCCCGGACTCGCTTCTGGGTCCGGTGATCGTGGTAGACACCGTGGTTGGATACGGGTGGATGGGGATCCTCATCTTCCTGAGTACGATGCAGGGGCGCTTCGACAAGTGGGTCGACGCCGACATGAGCCTGATTGACGACGTCAACAAGCGGCTCCAGGAAATCGATACGGAGCGACGTCCCGCACTGACGGCAGACCTGGCGGGTATGGTCGGACTCACGTTCGTCGCCGTGGCCATCAGCATCTGGGTGGCGAACAATGTCATGCCGGAAAGCACCTACATCGGCGCGGGTACCTGGGCAATTCTGATCGTCGTGACCCTCGGTCTGGCGCTCTCTTTCACCAAGATCAGGGAAGTCGAAAAGCCCGGCGCCTCTCAGGTAGGCTTCCTGTTCCTGTACCTGCTGCTCACGTCAATCGGCGCGCGGGCTGATCTGGCTGCCGTGCTGGATGCCCCGCTCTACCTGCTGGCGGGCTTCATCTGGATCTCGTTCCACGTTGGGCTGCTGATCCTCATGGCGCGCCTCATCCGAGCTCCCCTGTTCTTCGTGGCCACCGGATCAATGGCCAACATCGGAGGCGCCGCCAGCGCACCCATCGTGGCCTCCGTCTACCTGCCGGCCATGGCGCCGGTCGGGCTGCTTATGGCCACGGCCGGGTACATCCTGGGGATCTACGCGGCGCCTCTGTGTGGCGAACTGCTGCGCTGGGTGGCGGGCATGTTCTAGCCCGCCAGCGCTTCCGCTTCGGTTACGAGCGCATCGATGGCATCGAGCCCGCGATTCCAGAACGACAGGTCCGTGAGGTCAATTCCCATCTTCGAGACCAGGACGTGTGGCCAGTCGGAGCCACCCGCGGCCAGCAAGTCCATGTAGCGTTCGGGGAAGCCATCCGGCTCCTCGGTGTACTTGGCGTAGAGGGCCAGCACCAGCAGTTCGCCAAAGGCATACGCGTAGACATAGCCGGGCGTGTGCAGGAAGTGCGGGATGTAGGACCACCAGTAGCGGTAGTGCTCGCCCAGCGTGACCGCACCATCGAACATCGAGGTCTGGGTTTCAATCCAGGCCTCCGAAAGTGCGTCCACGGACAGCTCTCCCTTCGTCCGACGGTCGGTGTGAATCCGGTCCTCAAACCGGTTCATGGTCACCTGGCGGAAAACAGTGGCGATCGAGTCATCGATCTTGGAAACCAGCATGGCCAGACGGTTGGCCGGATCAGACTCCGCCGCCATCAGGCGCTGGAAGACCAGCATCTCGCCGAAGACGGACGCTGTTTCAGCTGTGGTCAGCGGGGTATCGGCGTGGAAGACGCCCTGCTGACGCGAGAGGTACTGGTGCCCCCCGTGCCCCAACTCGTGTGCCAGCGTCTGGACATCGCGGATCTTCCCGGTGAAGTTGACCAGCACGTACGAATGGGCGCTCGGCACCGCGCCGTGGCTGAAGGCCCCGCTGCGCTTGTTGGGGGCGAGCCTGGCATCAATCCAGCGCTTGTCAAAGAACTCGCCTGCGATAGCGCCCATTCGGGGGTCGAATTCGCTGTAGGCATCCCGGACAATGGACTCCGCCTCCTCCCATCGATAGCGCGTGTCCGCCTCGCCCACCGGCGCATACCGGTCATAGTCCATCATCTGGTCCAGTCCGAGCAGACGGGCCTTCAGGCGGTAGAAGCGGCCCACGATATCGAACCGCGATGTGACCGATGACACCAGGCTCTCCACCACTTCGTCCTGAACCTCATTGGAGAGGTTGCGGCTGGTCAGCCAGTTGGGGTAGCCACGCAGGCGGTCGTCAGAAGCCTTGTCAGCCAGGATGGTGTTGAAGATGAACGAAAGCGGGCGAATGTTGGACTTCAGCCCGTCGGTGAAGGCCAGGGCCGCCTCTTCCCTGCGCTCGCGGTCCGTCACGTACAGTTGGGCCATTACCTCCTGCTGCGTGACCTTCTTTCCATCCAGGTCGAACCGAATCGATCCTGTGGTCTCATCGAAGAACCGGTTCCAAGCGCTCCGCCCGGTAACGGACTTGTCCACGAGGATCTTCTCCTCCGGCTCGGAGAGCTGGTAAGGTTTGGTGAGACGAAGGACCTCCAGGTAGTGGCGGTAGTCGTCCAGGCGACTGTCGGCCAGGAGCTCCGCGGCCTTTTCGTCCCCAACCTCAGCCCATTCAAGGTCGAAGAACAGTATGGACTGGGCGATAGCCGTGTAGCCCTCACGAACGGTCTGCAGCTGCGCGCCCATGGCCTCGTCGGCCGTATTCGTGGACCAGGCCAGATACGCGTAGGTGTACGCCCGACCTACGGTGTCCTGGATGGATCCAAGTTCCGAGAGGGACTCGGCCAGAGCGGCTACGTCCAGATCGGCCACCTTTCCGCGATAGCGCTCCGCGAAATCCTTCCCGCGCTGCGCAGCATCGGACATGCCGGCTTTCAGCGCCTCGCCATCCGGATACAGGTCTGTGAGGTCCCAGGTTACGTGTTCTGCTCCGGTCTCGTCGGTCAGGGCGTCAGCGTTCATGTGGCGGCGGTTGCTTCGTGATGGCGGAATCCGGGCGTTGCAACCCCGAATGGCCATTGGGGTTCAAGCCGCCGAAAGCAAACGACGCATGTTCGGAAGATTCAAGAGAAAGCGCCCCGCCGCCGAGTCCCCCATTCGGCCCCTGACCTCCACCCAGGAACTGGAAGAGGCGTTGATGGAATCGAAATCCGGCGGCGTGCTGCTGTTCAAGCACAGCGCCGCATGCGGCGTTTCGTTCTTCGCGCGAAACGAAGTCCTGAGGCTGACCGAGGAGCATGACCCCACCGTCTTTGAGGTGGTGGTTCAGAAGTCCAGGGCGCTGTCGAGTGCCATCGCCGAGCGGTTCGGCATCCGTCACGCCAGTCCGCAGGCCATTCTGGTCCGGGATGGCGAGGCCGTCTGGAATGCGTCCCACGGCAGGATTACCGACTCGGCCGTGCGCGAGGCCATGAAGGCCGGCCTGATGGCCCTGGTTCTGGTCCTTACCGGCTGTGCCCCTTCCCAGGATGGGCCTGCTCCCGAGCAGCAGCCTGTGGATCCGGTTGCCGGCGCGGTGATCAATGAGGAGTTGCCGCCCGCCCCGGCCTTCGAATTACCGACCTTGTCCGGCGGGACGTACCGCCTGGAGGATCAGCGGGGCAAGGTGCTGGTGATCAATTTCTGGGCCACCTGGTGCGGCCCGTGCGTCCGCGAAACGCCCGGACTGGTAGCACTTCACGAGGAGTTGAGTGACCGCGGTCTGGAGGTGGTCGGCGTTTCGGTGGATCAGGAAGGATTCGAGGTCATCGCTCCCTTCGCAGAGCGCTTCGAGGTCACCTATCCCATGCTACTGGATGACGGAACCGTCGGCGACGCGTTCGGTGGCGTCTACGCCATGCCCTCTACGTTTGTCGTTGACCGCGAAGGCCGCGTGGCGCACCGCGTGGTAGGTGAGTTTCCCTTCGAGGACATGCGTCCCAGACTGGAGGCGCTGCTGGGCGAGTGACGCCTGCACGGGCCTGGTAGCGAGCCGTAGCGGCGCGGGCCTCGGGGAGGCCCCGCCAGGGCCTACGCAGTCGGCACGAAGCGCCCAACCGTCGACCGGTCCCGGACCAGGTAGGTCTGCGCCGCCCGCTGCACGTCCTCTGAACCGAGCTTTGACAGCCTCTCGAGGTTGTCCACGTACAGTTGCCAATCCCCCGCGGCGATGGCCTCGTTCAGCTGGGACGCAATGGCGTACGGT
>JABDJZ010000368.1 GCA_013003255.1 Rhodothermales bacterium | reverse complement strand
GGGAAGGGTCGCGGCCGGTGATCCGCTGCACCAGGTACCAGAAGGCACCCAGACTCGCCAGAGCACCGAAAGTGAGGGCTATCTGTTGGAGGGCACCCGTCATGCGCCAAGTCCAGCAAAGCCCATGAATGCCAGCGAGAGTACGCCGGCCACGATGAGCACGATGGCCGTACCCCGGACCAGTTGGGGCACGGTAGCGAGTTCCAGTTCCTCCCGAATGCCGGCCATCAGGACAATCGCCAGTGCGAATCCGACGCCGGCCCCGAGGGCGTAGACCAGCGCCTGAACAAAATCGTAGCCCTTACTGGTCTGGAACAGGGCCAGACCCAGGATCGCGCAGTTGGTAGTAATCAGTGGGAGGAAGATCCCAAGTGCCCGAAACAGGGCCGGGCTGAACTTCCTCACGAACATCTCCACCAGCTGGACGGCTGAGGCGATGATCACGATGTACGAGATGAGCTGCAGGTACGGGGCGCCGATCCACTCGAGCGCCAGGTTGACTCCGAAGGCGCAGATCGAACTCACCAGCATGACGAACGTCACCGCACCCCCCATGCGAAGGGCGGTGTCAATGCGCTTGGAAACGCCGAGGAACGGACAGATACCCAAAAAGGCGCTCAGCACGAAGTTGTTGATGAGCACAGCATTGAGGAAGACGGACCCGAGAGGCTCAGTGTTCATTTTTCCACCCCGATCAGGTTTACCAGGAGGAGCAGCAGGCCAAGGACGAAGAATGCCCCGCCCGGCAGCACCATCACTACCCACGGCTCAAACGAGGGTCCGAAGACGGGCAACCCCATCCACGTCCCGCTTCCCAACAGCTCTCGAATCGTACCGAGAGCGACAATGGCCACAGTGAAGCCGGCCCCCATGCCGACGGCATCCATCACCGACCGGAACACGGGGTTGCGACTCGAGAAGGCTTCTGCCCGCCCGAGGATGATGCAGTTCACGACGATGAGCGAAATGAACGCGCCGAGCGCCCGATGAATCTCCAGACTCACGGCCTGGATGATGTAGTCAGCCATCGTCACGAACGTGGCGATGATCAGGATGTAGGAGGCGATGCGCACCTGCTTGGGAATCACCCGCCTGGACAGCGAGACGATGATTGCCGACGCCACGAGCACGAATGAAGTCGCCAGTCCCATCACCAGCGAGTTCATTACCGTATTGGTGACCGCGAGCACCGGACACATCCCCAGGACCTGCACGAAGACGGGGTTGTCCTTCCAAAGGCCGCGGGAAAAGACGGTGGTGGCCGGTTCGGAGGCAGCTGGGCTCATGGGGTATCCTCCGCGGGTGAATCAACAGGGGGTGCGGGCTGACCCAGCCGTTCGAGCGCATCGAGCAGTCCGGGCGTGCTGGCAGCCAGGATGTCCGTGATGGCCTGGGACGACACAGTCGCTCCCGAAATGGCATCGATCTCCCAGTCCTGGGTTTTCTGACCGCGCGGGACCAGAACCGGGGAGACGGGCTCTCCCTCCTGACGGACCACGAGTCGCTTGAAGTTGGCCAGGAAGACCGGATCCTTCTCGATCTTGTCGCCGAGTCCAGGGGTCTCCTTGCTTTCCAGAACCGTCATCCCTACCACGCACCCGCAAGTGACGTCGAAGCCATACAGGATGCGGATGATGTCCTGATACCCTTGACCGGCGGCCTCAACCGCCAGACCAACCAGGGAGTCCTGCGCGTAGCCAAAGAAGACCCGGGAGCCGCCGGGAACGTCCTCTCCGGAGACCCAGCCGGCCTCACCCGGAATCAGGGCCACGAAGCGGTCGGCTCCATCGACCACGCTGGACAGAGAAGCCTGCAGATAGGCGGCCCTGTTCGCCGCGATGCGGGGGGCAGTCAGGCGATAGGTCCCCACCAGAAGGAGACTAGCCGCCAATCCAACCGCGCCCATCACGAGGATCATTCGACCGCTCGAGGTTTCTGCCGGGGGGTTTATGGCGTTGGGTGCGCTCATCGCGTGAAGCCGGGCTTGAAGCGCGTCCCGAACGTCCGCGGCTGCGTGAAGCGATTTATCAGCGGGGTGGCCGCGTTGGCAAAGAGGATGGCGTACATCACGCCCTCGGGAAGTCCCCCGAACACCCGTATCACGACGACCAGGACGCCGATCAGGGCGCCGAAGACCCAGCACCCGGCCTGCGTCATGGGTGAAGTCACCGGATCGGATGCCATAAACCACGCTCCGAGCATCAGACCGCCCGCGGTGAGATGAAACATCCCGCCAGGGTATCCAGCTGGATCAAGCAGGTGCAGGCCGCTGCCCACCAGCCACACGGTGGCCAGAATGGACAGGGGGATGCGCCAATTCACGATGCCCCGCACGGCCAGATAGAGGCCGGCGAGCAGGATGACCAGAGCGCCCGTTTCGCCGAGACTGCCAGGGACCGCTCCGAATAGCAGGTCTGCAAATTCTGGCGTAGGCTGACCGAACGTGGCCTGAGACAGCGGGGTCGCCGCGCTGATGGCGTCCACATCTGCAGCCAACAAGGGGGTTGTGAAAAGCGTCGCGGGGACCTGCGCGCGTGATCCGGCCTCAGCCACAGGCAGCCACGACGTCATTGTCGCGGGAAAGGCCGCCTGCAGAAACGCCCTGCCCACCAGAGCCGGGTTGAACACGTTCGATCCGATTCCACCGAAGACGGTCTTGCCCAGTACCACGGAAACCAGTCCACCCAGGAACGCCATCCAAAGCGGAATCCCCGGCGGAAGCGTGAGCGCCAGGAGTAGGCCGGTCAGAAACGCCGACCCATCGCGCAATGGGGGCGCTTGAGGCTGGCGCGCGTTTCGCCGCAGGATCGTCTGAATACCCTCCGGAACCACAGCACCGGCAATGGCCGCCAGGATGACCAAAGGCACAGACCCACCGAAGAACCACGTGGCAACCAGCACCACCGGCGCCAGGCTGAGCGACACGTGCCACATGATCCAGGCCGTAGAGGCCGAATCCTTGAGGAATGGGGAGGTGGTGACCAGGAGTCTGGGATCGCTCATTTGGCGCCCTCCCTCTCCCGGTCTCTGGCGGCCTGTTCCTTGAGCAGCCCCTTGGCAACCCGGAATCGCTGGACCAGCGGTATGTTCGATGGACACACGAATGAACAGCTGGCACACTCCATGCAGTCCATGATGTGGTGGTCCAGCATGTCTTCGTACAGGCGTGCCTTGGCCAGAGCCCCCAGCCGACTGGGGTTCAGGAAGACCGGACAGGCGTCCACACACCGGAGGCACTTGATGCAGGCGTATTCGGTTCGCTCCACCACCTCGCGGTCAGTGAGAAAAAGAATGCCGGACGTCCCCTTCATCACCGGGACATCGAGGAAGCGTTGCGCCTGTCCCATCATCGGACCTCCAAAGAGGATCTGACGCGTGTCTTCCGTCATTCCGCCGCAGTGATCGATGACGTGCTCCAAAGGAGTGCCAACCGGGACCAGCAAATTTCGAGGCTGGCGAATCCCGGGACCGGTCACCGTGACCACGCGCTCAATCAGGGGCTGCCCCGTCAGGTACATCTGTCCAACCCCAGCCACGGTCCCCACATTGTTGACCACCACATGGAGGTCGATGGGCAGGCGTCCGGATGGGACCTCCCGGTGCAGTACCGCATCGATCAGCATCTTCTCGGCCCCCTGCGGATACTTGGTCTCAAAGACCAGCACTTCCACGTTGAGGTCAGGCGGCAATGCGCCACGTAAATGCTCCGCCGCATCGGTCTTGTTGTCCTCGGTCCCCACGAAGGCCTTCTCGGCACCCAGCGCCTTCATCAGGACCTGAATCCCCTCGATGACTGCTTCGGTCTGCTCCAGGAGGATGCGGTAGTCGCTGTTGAGGTAGGGCTCGCACTCGGCGGCGTTGACGATCAGGAACCGGGCGTGCTTGCCCTCCGGCGGCGTCAGTTTGACGTGGGTCGGGAAAGCGGCGCCACCCAGACCCACAAAGCCGCCTTCGGCAACGGTACCGACGATTTCCTCGGCAGTCTGACCCCGCCAGTCCTGAACATCCATCGGCAGGAGCACCTGAGCGGAGGCGGCATCGCGCTCGATCACCACTGACTCCACCATTTTTCCTGATGGGTGATGGGCCGGACCCACAGAGCGGACGGTACCTGAGCAGGGCGCATGCAAGTTGGCGGACACATACCCGCCCGCCTTGCCGATCAGCTGCCCGCGGCGAACGTAGTCGCCCACCTTCACCAGCGGCACCGACGGGGCGCCCAGGTGCTGCGACAGCGGGACGGTCAGGACAGCCGGGAGCGGCACCCGCTCAACCGGCAACTCCCGGGTCAACTCCTTGAAGTCGCCGGGGTGCACGCCGTGCTTGAAGGTTCGGGCCGCCGATCCGCTCATGAGCCTTCCTCACCGGAAGTGGCAAAATCCCTCAGTGGGCGAGCCTGTCCTTCGGCGTTGCCAAAACCGCTCAGTGCCAAAAGCCGGCGAGCCAGAGTCCGGGTTGGGTCCTCAACGGAACGGGTCTCCTTGGCCGTGGAGTCGGCCTGGGTGCCGGCTGATGAGGTCGCTTGTGGCAGGCTGTCACCGGGGAGCTCGTCTGAGTTCCTCTCCAGAAGATCGCGGAGCCTCTGAATCCTGTGATGCATCGATTGGGCCGACTCCATCAAAGCTGGAGTTGGCACGGCGATGCGCTTTGCGTCCAACTGCACGACGGGTGTACCCTTGGCCCCGTCCAGCCACTCGGCCGGACGCACGGCGTCTGACGGACGTCCGTGTTCATACCTGAATTCGAACGCCTCGCGGTAGGTGTCCCGGGTGACCATCCAGTCCAGGACGGACTTGCCCGCATCCGAGCCGCTCAGACTGACAGCGCCATCCGGGCCATCCGGGCTCTCTGGGCGGCTGCGACGAACAGCGCCATCCTGAGAGACCGAGAGCAGCGGCCATACTCCCGACGCCACCGCCAGCCGTGCCTCCTTGAGGATCTCAGCTTCAGGGGCCTGAGGGGCGTGGGCGCAGACCAATGAGGGACCGCGGTGATCATTCAGGTTTGCCAGAGTCGTCGCCAGATGGTCCGGAAAGGCCGGCGATACCTGGGCCACTGGGCCAGCTCCGACAAGCGCCCGCTTCGGCCCTTCATCCAGCGCATCGAGCGGGTCGGGTGCAACAAGAAGGACCGTGACCGGGTCGCTCCCAGCCAACAGGTCCTCGAGTGCCCGAGTCATGACGGTTGTGACCACGACCACCCGAGTGGTGAGCTGGGATGCCAGTGCGTCCGAGTCGCCAGAATCGCGAAGGTCGGCCGCCAGGCGTGCAGTGCGAATTCGCTCCGCCGCTGCTGACGCATTACGGCTTGATGCCTCGAGCAGGCCCTCGGCAAACGGAGCGGGATCCGCCGTGCGCATCCATGGGAAGGCGAACGGATTCTCGGGGTACTCCGGGATCGGAACCTCCGGCGTAATCAGCAGGCTCAGCGGGGCCTGTCGCTCCGGATCCAGACCGTTCAGTTGGCTTCGGGCTTCTGACAGCTCGCGAAGCCGCCGCTTGGCCAACGGTTCGGCTTTCCCTGCCGCCGCAACGGCATCGAGCGTGCCGGTTTCCAACTCGTCGAGCCGACCCGTCAGCGCCTCAAAGTCGTTAATCTGCGTGGCGGAATTCAGGACCTTCTGGGCACCTGCCTCCAGTGAGCGCTGCAACTGGGTGACCGCCGTGCCCTCCGCTTTCAGCACAGCTTCTTCCGATGCGGCCAGTACCGAGAGTACCTGCCGAAGCACCAGATTGAGGCCTGGCGGCATCCCGTCCGACGGGTATACCGCCCGCGTAACGCCAATGCGGGTTGCCGGCGCGGCCTCCATCAGGGCCTCGAGGTCTTCGCCGCCAATTGGAACGGCTACTTCCTCGGTAGCATCCACCACCTCCGCGCCCGGCACCATCTCCCACGCGTCCTCGGCGCAGGCTTCCGCACAGAGACCACAGCCGCTGCAGCGGTCCGGGTCAACGCCAAGAAACAGGGCCCTGTCTGTCGATTCGAATGCCTCTACCAACGGCAAAGACGGTAAAGCCAGCCGGCCGAGTTCGGCCCGTGCCTCGTCCTGCTCCTCATCGCTGAGATCGGTCTTCGGCAGGAGTCGTTCGAGCGCTTCGGTCACGAGGGCGTCCAGCGTCCGGTACTGGCCGAGACCATCATCCCGGAACAGGCGACTGCATAGCACGCCTAGTGATCGCACCAGGCGTGGGAGGCGCGTCGGCAACGGCCTGGCGTGCGAAAGGCCGTCAGCCAGCACACGCTCGAAGCGCACTGTTCGGGGGGTAATGGCGTCTGTCGGGCAGGTGGCCCAGCAGGAGCCGCACGCCGTGCAGTTCATCGGGTGCAGACGCGGGGCTCGTTCCCGAGGCGAAGGTTGAAAGATTGCGGCGGAAGATCCCGGTGCCGCCAATCCGAGGCTGTCCGCCGCGGAGGGCAGCAGCACGTCCTCCAGGCCCTGCTTCCGCAGAAATCCGTCGGTCCTCCAGAAAGCCTCCAGGTCCGACATGCCTGCCAGGGAGGACGGGAGTCGGTCCGTGGACGAACTTGTCGGGGCTGCCGTCACGCCCCCTGCATCCAAGATCTGCCCGGCGCGCCATTGGCTGCCCAGTGTCTTCAGGGCCTGTCGATTGCGCTCCTCAACCTCAGGTGGAAGTGAACGATCCGGGTACGACGCCCGGGGCAGCAGGACGGATTCCAACGGAAGCATTCCGGCAAGCGCGTCCCTCCGGAGCGACTTCCACGAGGGGGCGTCGAGTGTGCCGTCGAATCCCACAACCGGATCATTCGGCACCCCAGCCAACCCGCACCAGGCCCGGATCACCACCGGCGATGCTGGAAAAGCTACTGCGAGTGTCTGATCGACCCTTAGGTCAGGTGCGGGGAAAAGCCTGACCGGTGATGCCGGCACATCCGGATCCGCGCTGCTGGACTGCCAGCCGATGACTGCAGGTTTACCGGGCTTCGCCAGCGCCAGACCCGCTTCTTCCAGGCTCAGGTCAACGGCCTGTGCCAGGCCAGACTGCCGGTGGCCCAGCTCGGCCAGATCGTTGAATCCCCCTGCGCGCTTCGGTGCGAGACCGCGCGGGCGCCGTACG
>JABDJZ010000106.1 GCA_013003255.1 Rhodothermales bacterium | reverse complement strand
GGTGAAGGATGACCGGGCAGTGATGATACTGGAGTTTCCGCGTGCGGCGAGTTTGGTTGGCGGCTAGGCTCCGGCCGTGCGACGAGCGGCGACCTAACTTGTCCCTCGCCTCAAGTCGAAGTCCGCCATGCTCTCCCGCTCCTTCCTGTTCGCCTTCGTCATTGCCGTCTCCCTGGTCGGATGCGAGGGGCCGAAGGACGCACCACCGAACGTCGTCCTGATCATCATCGACGATCTGGGCTGGATGGACACGGCCACCTACGGGAGTTCGTTCTACGAGACTCCGAACATCGACCGCCTGGCCTCAGAAGGCGCGCGGTTCACCAACTTCTATGCGGCCAGTCCGGTCTGCTCGCCGACGCGCGCCAGCATCATGACCGGCAAGCACCCGGCGCGCCTGGACCTCACAAACTGGATCGGAGGGGAGCAGAATGGCATCCTCAACCAGGCTGAGTATATCCGAGAACTCCCCGTTGAAGAGACCACGGTGGGCGACGCGTTCAGCGATCTGGGCTACTCCACGGGATACATCGGAAAGTGGCACCTGGGTAGGCAGGGCTTTCTGGCCGGTGACAACGGCTTCGACTTTAGCTTCGCGGTCAACGAAGCCGGGCAGCCGGGCTCCTATTTCCCACCCTACGAGAACCCCAATTGGCCCATCACCAATGTGCCCGATCTCGAGGGCGATCCAGAAGGCACCTACCTGACCGACCGCCTCTCGGAGGCTGCGGTTTCGTTCATCAAGGAACCCCGGGACACCCCGTTCCTCCTGGTGATGTCTCACTATTCGGTACACACGCCCCTCCAGGCTCCGGATACCCTCGTCGAGCAGTATGCAGAGAAGGCGGCCCTGCTAGGGCCCGACAGTGAAGCCAACTACAGGGCCGAAGAATGGGGAGAGACGAAGCTCCGTCAGGATCACCCGACGTATGCCGCGATGGTCGAGAGCATTGACCGAAGTGTTGGGCGCGTCCTTTCCGCGCTGGAGGATTCCGGCATGGATGAGGAGACGATTGTGGTATTCACGTCCGATAACGGCGGCTTGAGTACGCTCAGGCGGCGCGGGTTCAATCAGGCAACGTCCAACCTTCCGCTGCGAGCTGGAAAGGGGTGGCTCTACGAGGGAGGCATTCGGATCCCGCTGATCATGCGACACCCCGGCAGTATCTCTGCGGGACAGACCGTCGATGCGCCGGGGATGACTACGGATCTGTTTCCGACGTTACTCGAGTTGACGGGGCACTCGGCAACGCCTGCCCTTCACCAGGATGGAGTGAGTCTGTCCGATGCGCTGGGAGAGGCGAGTGTGGTTTCGCCGAGACCCCTCTTCTGGCATTTCCCGCACTACCACGGCTCAGGCAATCGACCTGGTGGCGCGGTCAGGATCGGAAACATGAAGTTGATCGAATGGATGGAGGACGGCGCCGTTGAGATGTATGACCTCGAGGCTGACATCGGGGAAAGCGTCAGCCTGGTGGAGGACCGGCCGGATGAGGCGGCGCGGTTGAGGGATGTGCTCGACGTGTGGCGGCGGGAGGTGGGGGCCAATATGCCGACGCGGGCCAACTAGAGACTGGCAATGAACCGAGAGGAGCCATTCCGAATTCAACCACTCAAGTGACAAGCGATCTCTATCCAGGGGTTACGAGAGTCGAGCCTGTAGCAGACTACCTCTTGTCGGTGACGTTTGATACGGGCGAACGCAGGGTGCTGGACATGAAGCCATACCTCGACTTCGGAGTGTTCAAGCGATTGCGTACCGAGGCCGAGTTTCGCGCCGTACGCGTATCCTTCGACACTGTGGCTTGGGAGTGCGGCGTGGACCTTGACCCCGAGTTCGCGTACGCGAAGAGCGTCGCAGTCTGACGGCCGCTACCGAGCCTGGTCAGGCCGAGGTCAAATCCTCGAGGTCCCACAATGCCTCGGGCGCAAAGTCAGCACCGTTCGGCCAGACCACTGTGCCCGCCTCATCATCCACCCTGACCTTGCGGAAATACTCCGGGTCCTTCAGAGGCTCAAAGACCGGGCCCCTGAGCTTGGGGAACACGTACACTTCCTTCTCGACTCCGTCATCGAACTTGAGCTTCAGGCAGTGATCCGCCGTTGGCTCAGCGAACGTGATGTGCAAGATGGGCCTATAGGTGTGATCCATGCTATCCCAGCGGTTGTACTGGCTCTATCTCCGTTCCAATGCGCGCCTGAAGCCAGCGTTCCTGTAGCTCCAACTCGTGCAAGTCGCGCCATTTTCGCACCATTCGCAGCGCGCGCCGTGGAAGGT
>JABDJZ010000354.1 GCA_013003255.1 Rhodothermales bacterium | reverse complement strand
GTGCCTTCCCCAATCTGGGACTGGCACGTTACTTGATGTGAATGGGAGCGAACAGTTACCCATTCCATGCAACCATCCGGAATTCAGAAGCTGATTGAGCTTGGCGACGACATGCTCGCCTGCCTCTCCAGTGGAGACGTCGACGGGTTTTCGGACCTGCTCGAACGCCGGGGTCACCTTATCCGCGCCATCGGTGCTGATCTGGATGCCTCCGAGATGACCGATGATGTGCGGAATACGCTGGCGTCACAGAGCACTCGCCTGGAAGAGGCGATGCGTTCATCCAGGGAAGGACTGGGGGCCGCCCTTTCGGCCGTCTCCCGGTTTCGATCCGCGCGTGACACCTACAGAAAGCGTCCCGGAGCCCCCGGTGGGAGACTGAACAAAAGCCTACACGGCTAGTAACGCCCTCAACCCCCTTCCTGCAAGGTCATGGCTATTTCCAGCATCAATCCCACCTCCGCCGGCGCTCTTCACCAGGCTCGCACCGATGAGTCTGATGACGTACGCGGCACCCGAAAGGCGGCCTCCCAGGGCGCGTCCTCGACCAAGGAACGGGATGCCGTCGACCTCCAGGCTCGCGCTTCCGAGACTCCGGAACTCACCGCGGCCAGGGCTGCGCTGAAAAGCTCCGATGGTCTTGACGATACACGGCGGGCTGAAATCGAGGCTCGTATCCAGTCTGGGTACTACTCGCAGCCGGACGTCATCGAAAAGGTGGCCGATGCCATGGCCGCGTCCCTGCAGTCCGGTAAGAAGAGCTGACCTGAGGGGCAGCCTCCTCCCTATTCCATCAGACCCTCTTCGCGGTAGCGTTTCAGCTTGTTGCGAATGGTCCGGGCACTGATCCCGAGCTTCTGGGCCGCCTGCTGCTGGTTGTTGTTCGAGTCCTCGAGCGCCTGGATGATCATGTAGCGCTCCATGTCTTCGATGGTCTCGTTCTTGGGATTCATCCCTCCCCCATCCTCGTCCCGGGTGGGATCGGCGTCCGTAAAGAAGTCATCGAACACATCATCGATCTCGATCACGTCCCGCTCAGCTGAGAGCAGTACGCCTCGCTGAACCAGGTTCTCGAGTTCGCGCACGTTGCCCGGCCAGGAGTAGGACTTGAACCGGTCCACCAGTGCCTTGGACAGCGACTTCTTCTCCTGCTCGTACAGGGAGCAGTACTTCTTGACAAAGTGGTCGGCCAGGATCGGGATGTCACTGCTCCGATCCCGCAGCGGCGGCACGGTGAGTGGAAACACCGCGAGACGGTGATAAAGGTCTTCCCTGAAGATGCCCGTCGAAATCGCCGAACTCAGGTTGCGGTTACTGGTGGCGATCACGCGAACGTCCACTTTCTGTACGTCGGTGGACCCGACCCGCTGGAACTCGGACTCCTGCAGCACGCGGAGCAGCTTGGCCTGCACCGAGAGGTCAATCTCGGTGATCTCGTCCAGAAGAAGAGTCCCGCCGTCGGCCCGCTCGAACGCACCGGTCATGTCATCGATGGCACCCGTGAACGATCCCTTCTTGTGGCCGAAGAGGTGGCTCTCCACCAGCTCTCGCGGAAGGTTGGCGCAGTTCAGCGTCAGGTAAGTCTTGTCTGACCGGTCACTCATTTCGTGAATGGTCCGCGCCAGCACCTCCTTTCCGGTCCCGCTCTCGCCCTGAATGAACACCGGAGCCTTGTTCGACGAAATCCGCGGCAGGACTTCCTTGATGCGTTTGATCGAAGGCGCCTCACCGATATAGGTGGTCTTGCCCGCCTTCTTCTTGCGGCGGGAGCGCTTGCCCTTTGAAGGGGCGGCGGCATCCTCCACCTCCATCTCGTCAGAATCGACGGGCTTGGCCAGAGAGGCCTGGACGCGTTCCACCAGTTCCGCCGTAGAGAACGGTTTGGGGATGTAGTCGATGGCGCCGTGCTGCATCATCCGCACGGCGTGCTGCACGTTGGCGTGCGCCGTAATCATGATCACGCGCGTGCCGGGATAGTTCTCCCGCACATGGCTCAGCAGCTGGAAGCCGTCCATATCCGGCATCATGAAGTCGGTCACCACGAGGTCAAACTTATCCTCGGCAAGCATTTCCACCGCCTGGGAAGCACTCGAACAACTGGTCACCGTCATCCCGTGGCGGGCAAAGAGCCGCTCAAACAGGCTGTGAAGGAGCTGTTCGTCGTCTACGAAAAGAATGCGGGCTTTCGGGTCCATGGACGGGGGGCATGCGTGAACTGACTCGGGCAATATAGCCCAAATAACTCCCGCTCCGACCGGGCAAGATTCGCCAAATCCGGAAACGAATTTCCGCCGGCGCAGAGAGGGACGGGCTCTGGCGGCCCCTGGAGCGCAGAATACCCGGGTGGCACGATGGTTGGAATGCCTGAAACGCGCGCAACCCAGCTTCAGCAATGATCAACGAGAAGACCCAGCTGCTTTCCAACGCTCTGGCAACATATGCCAGGCGGATGGACGCCATTTCCGGCAACATTGCCAACCTCGATACCCCGGGATACCGCAAGATCTCGGTCTCCTTTGAGGAACAGCTTCAGGAAGTCCTGCACGGCGTGGACGGCGGCCGAAGTGCCTCCCAGGTCGGGCCGACGCTGGAGATCGGCGACGAGGGACCCGTCCTCGAGGACGAACTGATGGACATGGCGGACACGCAGATGCGCAACCAGCTGTCCACTCGCGCACTCCACGAACACTTCGGGATGCTCCGCACGGGCATCACCGGCCGCACAGGCTAAGAGAGGTACTAGACCATGGATCCAGGAGGCCGCATACTCTCTTTCTTCCGTACCGCCTCGCGCGGGCTGCAGGCCCAGCGCATTGCGCTGGCTACGGCAACGGAGAACATTGCCAATGCCCAGACCACCCGTACGGCGGATGGTCAGTCCTACGCCATCAAGCGGGCCGTACACCGCACCGACTCCAGCCAGTACGAGCACTTCGGGCAGATGCTGTCCACGGCGGCCAGCACGATGAACGCATCGGACGGACGGCACCTTACCGGCGCCGACGGAACACGGGCCATGAACCGGCTGGAGCTTGGGCCGGAGACCGAGGTCATCGAGACCGAGCGGACCCGGGCCGAATATGATCCCTCGCATCCCGATGCGGATCCCGCCGGATACGTCCACTACCCCGACATCAACGTGGTTGAGGAGATGGCCCGCATGGTGTCCGCCAACAGGCTGTACGAAGCCAACCTCTCCTCCGTCCAGTCGGCCAAGGAAATCATCAAGCGGACTCTGGAGATCTGAGCGCGATGATCAAACCCATGACATCGAGCCTGGTCGCAGGCTACACCAGGCAGTCCGCCCAGCGCAGCGTTCGGCCCGGTCCGGAGCATGCTCCCGGCGGACCAGCCAAGAATGCTCCCGCCAGCGTCCGTCCCGGACCGGCAACGTCGAAACCAGAATCCGCGGACACCTCCAGCCCACTTCGACAGTCCCTCTCATCGGCCGAACAGAAACTGATCGGCGACCGCTTCCCTGAGTCACCCCGCATGTCTCTCCGGCTCTACGGTCCTGCCCGTCAGGCAGGCCCCGGCCAGACAACAATCGGATCACTCCTCGACATCAAAGGCTAAGCGATGGCTATTTCAATCGGTGAACTCCAGCGTCTTCGCGGTCCCCTGGGACCGGACACCGGGCTGTCCCTGCCCCGCCCCCGGGAAACGGGAGTCGGCAACCCCGGCGAATTCGGAGACATGCTGAAGAACGCCATAGACCGCGTGGATGACGTCCAGAAACACGCCGACGGAGAGATCACCTCCTGGGTGGCAGGCGAGCAGGAAAACCTGCACGAGGTGATGATCTCGATGAACCACGCCCAGCTCTCATTCCAGCTCATGACTGAAGTACGCAACCGGCTCCTGGACACCTACCAGGAGCTGATGCGGATGCAGGTCTGATCCCACCACTGATCCGATCCCACCACTGACGATTTCATGAACGGCTTCTTAGAACAAATCATCTCCTTCTTCCGGCGTCTGCCGATGCAGCAGCGACTCGCTGTTGCCGGCGTGCTGGTGGGCGGCATTGCGGTGCTCGGGTCGGTGGCCTACTGGGCTTCCGCACCCAACTACGTGCTGCTTTATAGCGGCATGGACCAAGCCGACACGGGACAGGTCATCGAGTCGCTGCGGTCGCGCGGCGTCGAGTACGAACTCCGTGACTCGGGAAACGCCATCTACGTGCCCGAGGAGCAGGTCTACGAACTCCGCGCCTCGCTGGCCCAGACCGGTGTGGTATCGGATGGTGCGCCCGGCCATGAGAAGATCTTCGGTGGCGGCACGCTGGGAC
>JABDJZ010000335.1 GCA_013003255.1 Rhodothermales bacterium | reverse complement strand
GCCCCCATACCCCAGTTCGAGGCTCTGCCAGGCTTTTTGCAAGCTTTCCGGAAAGGTACGTCCGATCGCCATCACCTCACCGACCGCCTTCATTTGCGTGGTGAGTTCTTCGTCTACGCCGTCGAATTTTTCGAAATTAAAGCGCGGAATCTTGGTAACGACGTAGTCGATGGCCGGCTCGAAGCACGCACTGGTCGTGCCGGTGACATCGTTGGGCAGTTCATCCAGCGTATAGCCGACCGCCAGTCGGGAGGCCACCTTGGCGATGGGATACCCCGTTGCCTTGGAGGCCAGGGCGCTTGAGCGGGACACGCGGGGGTTGATCTCAATCACGATCAAGCGCCCGGTGGCCGGGTCGGTGGCAAACTGGATGTTGCAGCCCCCGGCAAATGTCCCGATGGAACGCATGGCCTTGATGGCCGCATCCCGCATGCCTTGGTACTGCTTGTCGGTCAGGGTCTGCTGGGGCGCCACGGTCACCGAGTCTCCGGTGTGAACCCCCATCGGATCCACGTTCTCGATCGAGCAAATAATGATGACGTTGTCAGCCGCATCGCGAAGCAGTTCCAGCTCGAACTCCTTCCAGCCAAACAGGCACTCCTCCATCAGCACCTGGTGAACGGGCGAGAGCTCCAGGCCGCGCATCACCATGCGGTCAAAGTCCTCGGGATTCCAGACAATGCCGCCGCCGGATCCTCCCAACGTGAACGAAGGCCGGATGACCACGGGGAGTCCGCCCAACTCCTGGGTGACTTCCTTGGCCTCGAGCAGACTCTTGGCCGTACGGCTCCGGGCCTGATCGATGCCGATCTTCTCCATCAGATCGCGGAAAAGCTGACGGTCCTCGGTGATATGGATGGCGTCGATGTCGACACCGATTACCTCGATCCCCTCCTTCTCCCAGTAGCCTTCCTGGTGCAGCTTGTCGGCCAGGTTCAGGGCGGTCTGCCCGCCCATCGTTGGAAGCACGGCGTCCGGTCGCTCTTTCTCAACAATCTCCTTGATGGAGGCCGGAGTCAGTTCCTGCAGGTAGATCACGTCCGCCGTCACCGGGTCGGTCATGATCGTGGCCGGGTTCGAGTTGACCAGAACCACCTCATACCCCTCAGCACGCAAAGCGCGGGAGGCCTGGCTACCGGAGTAGTCAAACTCACAGGCCTGGCCGATCACGATGGGACCGGAGCCGATGAGGAGGATCTTGTTTATGTCGGTGCGCTTGGGCATGTCTTGGACTTGATTATCTGAAGGCGTTCGGCCCTACGGTTTCCTCGATCAGCTTGAGTATCCGGCGGTATTCATCCGTCCACGAAGAGGGCTCCTGGAAGCCGTGGCCCTCCACGGGGTAGGAGGCCACTTCCCAGTCTTCCTTGCCCAGCTCAATCAGCCGTTGGGCAAGCCGGATAATGTCCTGATACTGCACGTTGGTGTCGATGACGCCGTGCGGCATCAGGAGCGGGTCTTCAAGCCCCTCGGCAAAATTGATGGGGCTTGACCGGGCGAAGGCCAGCGAGTCGTTGACGGGCGTATTGAGGATGTTGGACGTGTACCCGTGGTTGTAATGGGCCCAGTCCGTCACGCTCCGCAGCGCGGCCCCGCCGCCAAAGTGCTCGGCCTCGTTGAACAGCGCCATCAGCGTGATAAAGCCGCCATACGATCCGCCGTAGATGAACACCCGCTCGGGATCGATGTCGAACTCATCGCCCACCCACTGGGAGGCATCCACGTAGTCCTGAAGGTCCCGACCGCCCATGTGCCGATAAATGGCAGTCCGCCAATCCCGGCCGTAGCCGGATGACGCGCGGAAGTCCAGTTGGACAACCGTGTATCCCAGATCCGTGAGCAGGTTGTGGAACATGTACTCGCGGAAGTAGCTGCTCCACCAGTTGTGCACGTTCTGCAGGTAGCCCGCACCGTGTACGAAGAGCACTGCGCCTCCATTGGGGTTCTCGGGGCGGAAGAGGTGACCGGGCACCTGCTCCCCGTCCGACGCAGGGATGTGCACCATTTCAGGGGTCCGCCAGTCGTAGGCCTCCCATGCCTCGGTGGTGGAGTGGGTGATCCTCCGTGCGTCCTGGCCGAACTCCTGCAGGTAGAGCTCAAACGGCTGCGTATCGGTGGAGTAGCGAATGGCCGCGCGGTCCTCGTTCGGGCTGATGGCCACGTTCTGCTGGCCCACATCGATGGTGAGCGCGCGAGGGCGTCCACCCTCGACGGACATGCGGTAAAGGTGGCGTTCGTGGGGCGAAGACTCGCTGGTGACGATCAGGAAGTCCTCTCCGTCCTGCGTCAGAAATACGCTCGTGACCTCGAAGTCGCCCGACGTGAGTTGCCGTTTCTCCCCGGTCTCGACATCCACCGAGTACAGATGCGAGTAGCCTGATTCCTCGCTCTGGAACCAGATGGTTCTATTGTCGGGCAGCCAGCCCAGTGAGCCGCCGCTGAACCAGCCTACGTTGGGACCCCCGATCCAGGCGTCGTCCGTCTGGCGATCCAAGAGCGTGAGGTCGCCCGTGGCCGGATCCAGCCGGGCAATCCAGCGGTCCTTGTTGTCGCCTGCGGTTACCTGGATGACGGCATATTTCCCGTCGCCGCTCCAGGAGAGGCTTCCTGCCTGCAGGACCCGGGCCTTCGAACTGTCCACTTCCACACCGTCGTCCAGAAGATGGATGGGCTTGACGTCGTAGGCGCCCGGCAACTGGGTCAGGTCCACCTCGACCACATCGCCCGACTCCAGATCCTGTACAAATACGGTGCGTGGCTCTTCATCCACGCCCACCTTGGAGCGTGCATTCAGGTCTTCGGCGTAGCCTGACTCGGTGACATAATTCTGCACAATGGTGCGCTTACCGGGACCGCCCTGCCGGAAGATGGTGAACGAGGCGTAGCGCTCGGACGGATCCACCTGGAGGCCGATAACCCGGCCGTCGCCGAACCGATGGACCGGCGGGCCGTCGTCCATCGCGGCCTCATCGCGCTCCCGAGCGGCCGCACGGGCCTCCTGCTCCTCCTGACGCTGACGGATGACATCAAAGAGATCCGTCTGCTGATCTTCCAGCCAACTGTCCTGCTTGTCGGACGGCCGGTCTCCACGCTCGCTGCCACTCTGGAGGTCGGTCAACTGCGTCAAGACCGCAGTCTCCAGGTTCAGCTTGTAGGCATTCCCGTCACGGACGTAGACGATGCTCCCGCCGCCCGGCGCGAAGCGGACATTACCCTCATTGTCCCCGGTAGCTGTCAAACGCTTCAGCGCTCCGTCCTCACGGTGATACAGGTAGATGTCTCCATCGTCCGTAAAGACCTTCCGGGAGAAGTCCGCGTCGTAGGTGTGCTCGCCGTGGTCCCAACCGGAGAAGGTCGGGCGAATGGCCAGTCGACCCTCCCGATCCACCTGCTCGTAATCGCCCCCGTTGGCAGGCACCTTGAACAGCGAGTCCGAAGCGAACGCTCCCTGAGGGTTCCACCGGAAGTAGAGCCAGTCCCCGTCTTCGCTCCACTGGAAGCCCGCGGGCTGGGATCCAACCCAGGTGGCCGGGTCCTGCATGATCTTCTGGACACTGAGCTCCGAAGTCTGTGCAGTGGCGCTCGGGGTAGTGGCCCCGGCAATCAGCAGGGCACCCAGAATCCAGGCAAAAGAACGTTTCATCTTACTCTCCGGACTTGGGTACATGGGTCGAAACTCCGCGATGTGCCGCCATCAGATCCACGAACTGGTCGAACAGGTAGTCCGAGTCGTGCGGTCCGGGCGATGCCTCCGGGTGATACTGGACCGAGAACCCGTTCATGTTCGCGTAGGCAAGACCCTCGAGGGTCCGGTCATTCAGGTTGACGTGCGTCATGCGCGCAATGTCATCCCGCACTGACTCGGCCTGAACGGCGAAACCGTGATTCTGCGTGGTCACCTCGACGTGGCCCATGTCCAGATTCTTGACCGGGTGGTTGGCCCCCCGGTGGCCGACGTACATCTTGTACACGTCAAGGCCCTGAGAGAGCGCCATCAACTGGTGCCCGAGGCAGATGCCGAAGGTCGGCAGTCCGGTGGCAGCGGCCTCGGTGACCAATTCGATCTGATCCGGCATGGCGCGCGGATCCCCTGGGCCGTTGGAAAAGAAGAGCCCATCCGGATTCCAGGACAGCACCGTCTGAAGGTCCGTCCCTGCAGGGAACACGCGGACCGCGCATCCCCGGTGCCTGAACGACCGGAGAATGTTCTGCTTCACGCCGTAGTCCAGAACAGCCACCCGGAAACCCTCAGCGGAGCAGAAGTCGTAGGGCTCCTTGGCGGTGACCCGCGATGCAAGCTCAAGTCCCTCCATCGAGGGCCAATTGCGGGCCTTCTCGACAAGGCTCTCATTGTCGAGATCCGTGGCGCTGATGATGGCATTCATCACACCCTGGGCGCGAATGTGGCGCACCAGCATGCGGGTATCGACGCCGGAGATGCCGACCAGCTTGAACCGCTCCATGAAGGACTGGAGGGACTCGTCGGCCAGATTATTCGAGTAGCGCTGCGTGAACGAACGGACCACGAGGCCTGCCACCATGGGGCGGGCGGCTTCCATGTCGGCATCCATGGCCCCATAGTTGCCAATGTGCGGGTAGGTCATCATCATGATCTGCCCGTGGTAGGACGGATCAGTGAGGATCTCCTGATAGCCGGACATACTGGTATTGAAACAGAGCTCGCCACCGGTTTCGCCGCGGTATCCCACGGAGATTCCTTCGGCGACCGTTCCGTCAGCCAGTGCGATTTTGCAGGGTTTGGGCTCTTCCATCAAGCGCGAATCTTGGGGTTGCGTGATCCTGACCGTACCCGAAGGCTAAAAAAAAACCCTCCCGTGACCTCGGGAAGGTTTATCAGCGCGGAGCAAACATGTGAGGAGGGCGGGGTGCCTTGCACGCCTCGTCTCTCGTTTTTGGGTCAGCAGTCGTGCCAGGTGATCTGGCGCATTTCGTCAAACTTACGGACGAGGGATGTTTTCATCAGCCGATCTTGTGTGCAGTTTTCCACAATCGTATGCCATTTCGGGCGGTCCGGGACGCCGGGGGCACAGACAACTACCCCGGAGTGACGGGTGATGAATCCCCGAGGACTTGCGCCGTGGCAACCTCATTAGATTGATCGTGTCCAACCGGCATGAGCCGCTTTCACATCATAGAACAGGAACGCCAGGACTACACCATCCGCATGGGCGGGTGCGTGGTGGCAGCGCTCGTGCTCATGATTGTGGCTTTCCGGTTCTGGCCGGCTCCGACCAACGAAGTGCCGGACATCATCTACGACGCCCGGGCGCAGGAACTCATTCAGATTGAGGAAATCCAGCCTACCCAGCAGAAGCAGAGCCGCCCTCCGCCGCCTGCCCCGCTGATTCCGATCGTGGTCCCGGATGACATCATACTCGACGAGATCGAGATAGAGTTGACGGACGAACTCGCCGCCAATGACCTGGGCGAGGACGTTGAGGAGGAGACGGACGGCGCGCAGGTACCGGTAACGGGTGGTTCCACCCAGCCCGATGCGGGTCCGCGGGCATTCCGGGTGGTACAGCCCGAATACACCCGAGAGGCGCGGCGGCGGAATATCCGGGCGGAGATCATAGTCGAGGTACTGGTCAACCAGAGCGGACGGGTCGAGTCTGCCAAAGTCGTGGATCGGTTTCTCTTGTCGGGCAAGGACAATGACGAAAGGGAGTCCGTACCGGAGATCGGATACGGGGTCGAAGACGCCGCGCTGGCCGCCGCTCGCGAGTTCATGTTCAGACCCGCGCGCGAGAGCGGACAACGTGTTTCCGCCCTGACCCTGCTGACCTTCCGTGTCGGCGGATAACCGGGGTAACAGGGTGCCCTACGATGAACGCTCGGAACTCGCGCCAAATGCCGCGGCGGAAGGCTTTCCGACGCCGGAAGAGGCCGGATTCCTGCGTCCACAGAGGCGCGCCGGTCGAAACATCGTCCTGGGGGCTGCCCTCCTTTTCTTTCTGGGGACCATCTGGTACGTCTTCGGGGGTCCCTTCCGGACTGCCCTGCTGCGCCTCTTCCCTGTTTCAGGCCTTACGCTGCCCCAGGCTTTGACCGTGGCTATTGGCGGTCCCGTTGTCCTGTGGCTCATCATCGCGTTGCATGAGGCGGGTCATGTCCTGAGCGGCCTTGCAGGCGGCTTCCAGTTCGAGAAGATGGCAGCCGGCCTGCTGCTGGTCGAATCCGGGACCGAGGAGGTCGGAGCCCGCCGCGGTCTGAGGCTAAGGATCAACCGACACCTGTCCACCATGGCTGGCTATTCAGTCTGTCTTCCTGTGGAGCTTGAACCGTCGGCTCTCCGCAGAGGCATGCTGTTTCACGTTGCCGGCGGACCCGCTTCCAGCCTGGCAGTCGGAATCGGAGGCATCCTGCTGGCCTCGGCTTGGGAGGCCGGAGACGGGTGGTCTTCCGCCTTCCGTGCTCTCCTGCTGCTCCTGGCGTCGGGGAGTATGCTTGTAGGCATCGCGACGCTGATTCCGCTTGGATCAGCGGGGCTACCGAGTGACGGGGCGCGTCTGTTGGGACTTATGTCCGGCCGCGGCTCCGCGCTTCGGGAGACTGCTGTTCTTGCGATATCGGGACTCGCCATGCGAGGGGTGCGCCCCAGGGACTGGCCGGACCAACTGGTGGCTCACCTCGACGGACGCCCGGCCCCCGCCGGCGCCGGCGATGCGGCTGCCGCGCGGTCTCACGCTGGTGGCGCAATCTCACCGTCCCGGCCCGGCGGCGCCGTCTCAGCACCCCACGGGTCCGCTCTGGATTTCTGGGCGCAGCGCTACCTGCACTTCCGGGCCTGGGACACGGGCTCGCCGGACGTCGCGGGGCGACACCTCAGGGCCGCGCTGCACCACGCCCGCGGCCCGTCGGCCCGGGCGTACGTCATTCGGGATGTCGCGCGGTTTTGCCGATGGACTCTTGCGGACCCGAGACAGGCGGCGGCCTGGATGGCCCTGGTC
>JABDJZ010000334.1 GCA_013003255.1 Rhodothermales bacterium | reverse complement strand
GACCAAGTCCGGCCGAGACAGTCACGTCGGAAAACGTGCCATCCCCGTTGTTGCGGAGCAGTGAGTTCGGAAAGCCGTGGTACTGCCACGCGCCCCGGCTGACGAAGACGTCGAGATCCCCGTCGTTGTCGTAGTCGGCCTGCCAGAGAACCAGACCGCCTGCGAGTCCGGTCAGGCCGGCCTCCTCGGTCACCTCCTGAAACGTCCCATCGCCATTATTCAGGAACAGCCGAAGCTGGTCCCGGAGCGCCGAGGAGGAGACCAGCAGGTCCAACAGGCCGTCGCCGTTGAAATCATCCATCACCTCGCTCCCCGACAGGCCTTCTACGGCCACCCCCGCGTCCGGCGCGCGATCCACCCAGCGTGGGAAATCGGATTCCGGGGTCACTGCGGACTCAGGCAATCGGAATTCAGTGGGCACATCGCGCGGCCACGTGCCGGCCATACGGGCGGCCACGTTTAGCATCCAGACGCTGTTCATGTCGTCCGGGGCCTCATCAAGGATCTCCCGGTAGAGAACGATTGCCTTGCGAATGGCGGCCTTGTCCGGATAGGCCTCCTCAATGGGCCAACGGCACCGATGGATGTTGCCTGGGCACTGGGTGATCTGGGCGAGTCGCAGATGCGCAATTGCCCGGTAGTCCTTGAGAGCCAGACGCTCCCGAGGCGGCGCGATATCCCCGTACCTGAGCCAAATGTCCTCCAGGAGGTCCACCCCCTCCTGCACATTCCCTACGTTCACCAGTTCCTGGGACAGATTGACCTCCCAGTAGAATCGCTCCTGCGGATCAGCCGGAGGACCATTTTCCCTCAACCTGCGGACCCGAGCGCTGCTGGCCTGCGCATTGATGTGCGGAAACTGGTCCGTCGAGTCCGCCAAAGCCTTCAGCCGCTCCGCCATGGCCGCGGTGCCGTCAGCCAGGTCCCGCAACTCCGGGGCGGCGCGTTCTTGCACGGCCCGCTCCGTAAGACCGAACCGAGATGATTCCGAGGGCTCCGTCGCACACGCCGCGACGCCCAGGATGAGCGTGATGAGGACAATTGGTCGCATTATCGCGCCGAAGATAGCACCTACCGCAAAGCCCGAGACGCAGGGGCCAACGGAGTCGCGGAAAGCGGCGCTTAGCAACCTGAGGACGCAGAGGCGCCCGCAGTGCAAGGCGTCCGAGGAGTCCCGAGTGAGGCGTACTCTAGTACGCCGCAGCGAGCGGGCGACGAAGGAGAACGCAGCAATGCGGGATGCATCTGCGTCCGACTCGTTCACTCTTCGTGTTCGACCTGGAGATAATCGAGTTCCAGCGGCGTCTTCCTTCCAAAGATCGACACCATCACCTTCACCTTGGCCTTGTCGGGGTAAACCTCTTCGACGAGACCATTGAAGTTGTTGAACGGGCCGTCGATGACCTTGACGGCATCGCCCGCCTTGTACGGAATCTCCAGGGTCTCGCCGGCCTCGCGGACCTCGTCGATCTTCCCGAGGATTCGGTTCACCTCGTCGGGACGCAGCGGGGTGGGCTTGTCTCCCGTGGTCAGGAAACCAACCACCGAGGGAACGCCGGAAATGAGGTGCTTGATCTGCTTGTCGAGAACCGCGTGGATGAGCAGGTAGCCCGGGAAGAAGGTCTTCTCGCGGGTCCGCTTCTTGCCGGCACGCATTTCGAACACCGTCTCCGTCGGGATCATGATCTGATCCAGCTTATCGGAGAGTCCTTCGTGCTCTAGTTCGCGCTCCATGTACTCCTTGACCTTCTTCTCGTGGCCGGAGAAGGTGCGGAGGACGTACCACTTGAGGATGTTGTCGACTTTGTTCACGATCAGCTGCCGTAAATGATCTCAAGAGCGGTGCTGATCACGCGGTCGGCGCCGAAGATGAAGAGAGAGATGATGACGGTAGCCACGAGGGTGATGACCGTGTTCCGGATGAGTTCAGCCTGGGTCGGCCAACTCACCTTGCGCATCTCTTTCGTTACGTCTTCCAGGTATCCGGTGATTTTGCTCATTGCGATTCTTTTTCAGTCTGCACGGGCGGCAGGACTCGAACCTGCAGCCTGCGGTTTTGGAGACCGCTGCTCTGCCAATTGAGCTACGCCCGTGTTTCGGCTGTCGGGTATCCCCTCCTGCCGCTATGTATGGATCGGCGCTTCTACAGCCCTCTCCAGTTTTCGTTCAACTCCATTCGAGGCAAAGCCCCGCGTCCTTCAAGAGAACGCGGGGCCAACCCCATCAAATACGCGATTTCGGACTCAGGCCCGAGATCGACTAATCGAGAATCTTGGAAACGACGCCCGCACCCACCGTGCGGCCGCCTTCACGGATGGCGAAACGGAGACCCTGCTCCATGGCCACCGGAACGATCAGCTTCACCTTGAACTGCGTGTTGTCGCCCGGCATCACCATCTCGACGCCCTCAGGCAGCTCGATGTCACCGG
>JABDJZ010000325.1 GCA_013003255.1 Rhodothermales bacterium | reverse complement strand
CCCCTCCCGTATTCGAGCCCAACCCGGACTACCTGAACGCCCGCGCCTGCCACGACCATTTCGTAGACCCGGCCATCCGAGTACTCGGAAATCGCCTGGAGGGCTTCGTCTTCGAACAGTCGTACGT
The DNA here is from genome assembly GCA_013003255.1 of Rhodothermales bacterium. Lineage (GTDB taxonomy): Bacteria > Bacteroidota > Rhodothermia > Rhodothermales > UBA10348 > JABDJZ01. The sequence goes on along the minus strand of JABDJZ010000325.1, from coordinate 7,013 downwards.
GAGGCAGTCCAAGGGTCCCACCCCTGAGGCAAACGTCGAAGAACTGCGCCGCTTCTTCGGTGAACTCCAGAGCACCGTACAGCCTCATCTTGAACTGCGCTCTCCCCACCTGCTGGTCGAGCCCTATTTCCGGTGGCTGGAGGAGGCGGGCCTGGGATTTGTCTTCAGCCACTGGTCCTGGCTACCGCCCATCCGTGAGCAGTGGAAGATGGCCGGCGAGCGCTTTACGGCAGCCAACAGCCACGTGGTCTGCCGCCTGCTGACCCCGCTCCGCATGGCCTATGCGGACGCCTATGCCCTCTCCCATCCCTTTGACCATCCGCAACCGGAGATCGCGGAATCGCGTGGCGGAAAACGCATGGTGCTGGACGCCACGGCGCTGGCCTATCAGGGCCTGCTGAAGGACCACACGGTGAACCTGATCCTGAATAACCGGGCCTGGGGCAACTCGCCGTCGCTGGGCCAGGCCATCGGTCAGCGCATCCTGGAGGAGGAGGTCCGGCGGTTCACGGAGTCGGGCAACGAGTAGGCGCTCCTACTTCCGCCCGTAGTCGTCTTCCAACCGGATGATGTCGTCCTCGTCGCAAACCCCCAACTGGGTTTCGATGATGATGAGGTTCTCGTCCCCGTCATTCTCGATCCGGTGCACGCCGCCCACAGGAATGAACAGGGCATCACCCGGCTTGACCGGCCGGACCGAGTCATCCAGCGTGAACATGCCCGTTCCCAGGGCGATGGCCCAGTGCTCGCTGCGAAGCCGGTGCTTCTGTAGTGAAAGCCGCTGCCCCGGGTGCACAATGATGCGTTTGACCCGGTAGCCGGGCTCGTTCAGGTACTCTTCCCAGCGCCCCCAGGGGCGGTCATCGGCGTCAAGCCAGGTTGGATCAGGCATTCGGTTGAATTCTGTTGACCCGGCCAAACGTCAGGCCGGGTAAAGGACAAATACTAGCTGGCGAACTCCGGAACCGGCTTGCCGGCCAGACGGATCACAGCGACCAGCACGGCCGCACCGGCCAGGAGGCCTACCCAGGCCGGAAGTCCATACGCGGCGGGGATAGTCCCGAAGAATATGGCCACACCCCCGACGGCCAGCGCATAGGGCAACTGGGTCCGCACGTGGTCAATGTGGTCACAGCCCGACGCCATGGAGGACAGAATGGTAGTGTCGGATATCGGAGAACAGTGATCCCCCCACACGGCGCCGGCCAGGATGCAGGAGACCGTCGAATAGAGAATGTGGTAGTCGTGCGCCTGAGCCATGCCGTTGATCACCATCACGGCCCAGGCAAGCGGCACAACCAGCGGCAGCAGGATGCCCATGGCGCCCCAGGAGGACCCGGTGGCGAATGCCGTGGCGGCTGCAAGCAGGAAGACGATGACGGGCACGAACTCCGGCCGCAGCGAGTCGCCCAGGACGGAGACCAGATACTCGGCGGTGAAGAGTGTCTGCGTGACTTCAGACAGCGACCAGGCGAGCACCAGAATGATCATCGCAAACATCATCGACTTCAGCCCGGCATACCACGCCTCGATGGTTTCGGCCAACGTCAGGATGCGCTGGCCGACGGACAGCCCTGCTGCTACCATGACGCTGAGAAGCGATGCCCAGAGCAGCGAGGTGTAGGAGTCCGAAGAGCCGATGATGTCCCGGATGGAGTCGCCCTCGCCGGTGACGTAGAGCCCCACCATCACGCCGCCAACCAGCACGGCAACCGGGAGGATGGCGTTGATCATCCGCATGGGCTTCGTGGGATCCGGCTGGATGTCCTTGCCCTCGGCCGCCTCGGAATCAATCTGCGCGTCGGCCGCCAGGACCTCGCCCGTGGTTCGGGCCCGGGTCTCGGCTTTCAGCATGGGGCCGAAATCGCGTCCGCTCAGTGCCACGACGAACACGAAGAAGATGGCCAGAATGGGGTAGAAACTGTACGGGACTGAGGAAAGGAAGAGCCCATACGGGGATGCGTCGATCTCCGGAATGGACTGCAACACATCGCCAATCAGGCCGACCTCGTACCCGATCCAGGTCGTAACGAAGGCGATGCATGCTACGGGTGCTGCCGTCGAATCCACGATGTAGGCCAGCTTCTCGCGGGAGATCCGCAGTTTGTCCGTAACCGGGCGCATGGTGTTTCCTACCACCAGCGTGTTGGCGTAGTCATCAAAGAAGATGGCCAGTCCCATGGACGCCGACGAGAGTTGTCCCCGCTTCGGCGTGTTGGCCCACAGGACGATCTTGTTGACGATACCCTGCATGCCGCCGTTTCGGGAGACGATCCCGACCATCCCGCCGATCAGAAACGAGAACAGGATGATTGATGCGCGGCCTCCGTCAAGCATGGCGCCGAGCACGTACACGTTGATGGTGTCCAGCAGACCTTTCCAGAGCCCGGCCGGGGTGAGCGCAACGGCGAACGCCGCGCCGAACCAGATCCCCACAAAGAGGGCCGGGATCACGCGCTTGAACACCAGCGCGATTCCGATGGCGATCAGCGGAGGCAGGATGGACAGCCATCCGGGGATGGCACTGAAGGGCGATGCCGCCACCTCGCGCCCCTGCCGGAGAACCTGGACCTGACCTGACTCCGGTGCGGTAACAGTGGCCGTCCAGACATTCCCCGCGTAGGAAATCGGCATGTCCGTGGCAGACCACTCCGCTTCAGAGACGGTAAAGGGGAACGTGGTGCCACCGACCGATGCCACGTAGTCTTCCAGCCCCAGCGTGTCATCCACGACCAGGAGGACATCGAACGGGATGTCCTTCAGAACGGTCGAGGGAGCGGAGACCTGAACCACCTGCGCCTGCGTCACCGAGGCGCTGAAAGCAGCCACCAACGCCAACAGGGGAAGGATGCGCAGGGCGCGACGCGGTAGGGAGTCCATGGGGCTCAGTCTTGGGTTCCGAAAATCCGGTCCCCGGCATCACCGAGTCCCGGCCTGATGTATGCGTTTTCGTCCAGTTCCCGGTCAAGCGCGGCGGTAAATATCGGCACGTCCGGGTGGGCCTTGTTCAGGCGAAGGACACCCTCGGGCGCTGCCACCAGGCACATGAACTGGATGTCCTTGGCGCCGCGCTCCTTGAGAATGGAGATAGCTCCCTCCGCAGACCCCCCTGTGGCCAGCATCGGATCCACCACCAGCACGCGCGCCGAGTCTATGAATCGCGGCGTGCGTTCGTAGTAGGAAACCGGTTCGAACGACTCCTCATCGCGGTACATCCCGAGGTGTCCCACTCGGGCGTCCGGGATCAAGCGGAGCACCCCATCCACCAGCCCGAGTCCGGCACGAAGAATGGGAATCACCACCACCGAGCCACGGAGCTCATGACCCAGGGTCTGCTCCAGCGGCGTCTCAATAGTGACCTCCGAGACGGGCAAGTCCCGGAGGCACTCGTAGGCCAGGTGCATGGAAATGCTGGACAGCGTGGCCCGAAAAGTCCCATGCGGTGTCCCCAGCCGACGCAGAACCGTGAGGTCGCGCCGGACTATGGGGTGGTCAACTATGGTCAGCCGGGGGGTGTCCATGGGACGCCCGCTACTTGTCTTTCTTGGGCTGGTTGAGCCAGGGCTTCCGCTCGAAGTAGGAATCGGTCACCTTCTTCAGAAGTCCCGACAGCAGGATCAGCGTGAGGATGTTCGGCAGCGTGACCAGCGAGAGTGCCACGTCACCCAGGTCCCAGATGGTGGTCACCGCCAGAGTGGCACCCACGAAGTGGAAGACCAGGAAGACCATCTTGTACGGCAGGATGGCCTTGCGACCCAACAGATAGTTGGCGCAACGGTCTCCGTAGTAACTCCAGGAGATGGCCGTTGAAATGGCGAACAGGAAGACGCAAAGCAGCACCAGCCAGCGACCCAGCCAGCCCAGACCGAGCGGTTCCAGTCCCCGCTCAAAGCCAAGAGCCGTCAACGGCGAACTGTTTCGTACCGCATCGCCGTAGAGCACCTCGTACTCCGTGCCCGTGTCACTCACCGCTACTCCTCGTGACGGATAGAGTGTACCGGTGAAGACATCTGACTGCCCCTCGTTGGTGAACAGCTGGCCAACGGCCACATCGTAATACGCCAACTGGCCCCCTTCAGGCATGACCGCGGCGCCGCCATCGTAGGCGATGGCGTCGGGTGCGGGCACGTCATTGTTGGAGCCGTACTCGTCGACCACCACATACGTCACGTTCCCGTCGGTGATGTCCAGCGTCGTTGGAATCTGCGCGTTGTAGGCACCGGTCGAGATGATCACCAGACCGGTCATCGTGCAGATCACGATGGTATCGATAAAGGGCTCCAGCAGAGCCACGACACCTTCGGAAACCGGCTCATCCGTCTTCGCAGCAGAGTGAGCAATGGGCGCGGATCCCTGTCCGGCCTCGTTGGAGAACAGCCCACGCTGGACCCCGTATCGAAGCGTAAAGATGAAGACGCCGACGCCCGTTCCGGCAACGCCAGCCGTGGGGTTGAAGGCTTCCCGGAAGATGATCCCGAATGACGGGAAGATGTCGCCCGGGTTGGACAGCAGGATAACCAGGGCACCGAGGACGTAGACGCTGGCCATGACGGGAGCAAGTATTCCCGTGACCGCCCCAATCCGGCGGATACCGCCAATGATCACAAGGCCGACCACCGAGGCCGATATCAGACCCGTTATCCACGTGGCCACGCCGAAGTTGTCAGCCACCTGCGTCGCGATGGTGTTGGCTTGGATGGCGTTCCCCGTCATGAACGAGGTCAGCATCAGCATGATGGCGAAGAAGACCGCGACGGGCTTCCAATTCCATCCGTAGACCTCCTTGATTCCGCGCTCGATGTAGTACATCGGGCCACCGGCCACAGACCCGGACATGGCATCCGCATGGTCCATGTTGACGCGGTAATGCTGGGCCAGCGTCACCTCACTGAATTTCGTGGCCATGCCCAAGAGGGCAGTCATCCACATCCAGAACAAAGCACCCGGACCACCCCAGTGAATGGCGAGCGCCACTCCGGCGATGTTACCAATGCCGACCGTGGCCGACAGCGCCGTGGTCAGCGCCTGGAAATGCGAGACATCCCCCGGCTCATCCGGATCATCGTAGCGTCCGGAGGTGACGGCGAAACCATGCCCCAGCCGTCTGAACTGAATGAACCCGAGGCGCAGCGTCAGGAAGGCACCGGCACCGAGTAGGCCGATCACCAGGATGGGCGACAGCAGGCCGTTGGCCAGGGAAATAAAATGTTCGAGGGCTTCCATCCGGAGGGGTGGGGTCTTGTGAACAGGCGCGAACGGGCTCAGCCCGGACATCCGGCAAGAAGCGCGCGGATGGCGAAACGGGCAGCGACGAATATAACCCCACCCTCAGGGGTCAACAAACGGCCTAGCTGTTCAGAGTGGCCGGATCGACCTCTTGCACCTGTCCATCAGCCACGGCGAGGGTGCGAGCGGGATATTTCTGCACCAGACGATAGTCGTGCGTGGCCATGAGGATGGTCATGCCCTGGCTGTGCAGATTCAGAAACAGCCGCTGGATGTCATCGGCAACGGCGGGGTCCAGATTCCCCGTCGGTTCGTCAGCCAGGATCACCCACGGCTCGTTCACGATGGCCCGTGCAATGACCACCCGTTGCTGCTCCCCACCCGAAAGCTCGTGGGGGTAGCGCCGGCGCTTGTGGCTGAGGCCCACCCACGATAGCACGTGAAGCACGCGGTTGCGGACACTCCGACCCGACTTCCCGGTTACGTACAGGGCGAACGCCACGTTCTCGTAGACGTCCCGGTCCGGCAGGAGCTGGAAGTCCTGGAAGACGATTCCGACCGAACGGCGCAGGAATGGCAGGTCCTTGGCCTTCATGCGGTCGCTTCGGAAATCCGCCACCCGCACGTACCCTGCCGTCGGAGGCGCATCCATGTAGAGCATCCGAAGCAGGGTAGTCTTTCCCGAGCCCGTGGGGCCGATCAGATAGACCATCTCGCCGCGGTCAATGCTGAGGCTGAGACCGCTCAGGATCTCGCGCTTCTCGCCGCCGGGCAGCGGGTAAGCCGCCGATACGTTATTGAGCTCAATCACGCCTTCGCCGGTTTTCTCAGGACCCAGTGAATCCGCTCGGACTCCTCAGATGCCTCATCGTGCCCGAAGTCCTCGAGATGAGCCACGCACTCAAATCCTGCCTTCCGGGAGGCCCTCAGGATCTCACGAAGGGAATATGCGCGCTGCCGATGCTCTTCCCGGAATTCCCGACCGAGAACCTGAATCTCGAACACAGTCGAGTGAATCCGGGTGGTCGGGTCGTAGCTGGAGTGCCGGACATAACTGAATCCCTCAGCCTCTCCGCTGTCCTCCATCAACGCCTCGTTGTTGACCGAATTCGCCGGCGTACTCTGGTCGAAGACAAAGACTCCACCCGGCCGGAGGGCGCGAAATACGCAATCGAACATCCTGGCCAGGTCCTTGGAATCAAGGAGGTAATTGAGACCATCGTAGAGAAGTAGGACGGCATCCAAGGGGTGGTCAACCCGGAAATCGGTGAAGTCTGCGGTCTCAAACTGCAGGTCAGCCCCCTCCATCTCCGCCTTGGCCCGGGCCACCTTGATCATGCGCTCCGATCCATCGGTAGCCACATAGGTGTAGTCAGCCAGTTGGCGCATGGCCAGCGCGAATGAACCGGTGCCGCATCCCAGCTCCAGGATCTTCTCGGTCTCAGGGGCGAAATCCTGCAGGAGACCCTGCACGTGCGACGCCCAGAGGTCATAGTCCACGTGCTCCATCACCACGTCATATCCCGCCGCCAGGACGGAGTAGGCCGTCACGTCGTTGGCCGTGTCGTGGGTACTCACAGGGTAACCGCGGCTGATTCGTTCCGGTGGCGCACCACCTGAAGGGCCACCTCGACGGCATTGCGCATGGAATCCGGACGGGCGAGGCCCCGACCCGCAATATCGAACGCTGTGCCGTGATCCGGAGAGGTCCGAACGATGGGAAGGCCGGCGGTGAAATTGACTCCCGTATCGAACGCCAGCGTCTTGAAGGGAATCAGGCCCTGGTC
>JABDJZ010000316.1 GCA_013003255.1 Rhodothermales bacterium | reverse complement strand
ACGATCCCCGTTTCCGGATCGACCGCGACCGCTTCGCGATAGAACCGTCCGGCATCCCGGATAGGCGTCGGGTCCGCCAGGCCCGGCTCTGCAGTGGCCGGCACGTCAAACATCCACCCGTGGCTCTTGGTGTACCGCCGGTTGGCGGGCATCGTGTCTTCCTCGCAGGTGATCCACGAATTCCAGGGAGTGGGTCCACCGGCACAGTTACGAATGGTCCCGGCCAGGCTCAGGAATTGCCGTACCGTTTCTCCGGTGCGGGTGTCGTAGACGATGGTCGTGGTGCCGCCCAGTGCGGGGGCGAAGCCCTCGTGGCCCCGATCGAAGATTCGATCACCAACCAACTCCAAGCGAGACAAATCGGCGCCGAAGGCTCCCTCTTCCGGACCGGCCGTACGACCGTGAACCTCGTGGTTCCGAACCAGGAGGGTCAGTCCATCGGGTCCCGGGAAGGCGGCCATGCCATCGGGGCGATGTGGCACCAGCAGACCATCGGCCATCTCCTCTCCGTACCGGGAGATTATCCGATAGGAAAAGCCGGCCGGCAGATCAAAAAGTCCGTCAGGGTCGGGCACCAGAGCCCCAAAATCACGGCCCGGATCCGGCGAGCACGCCACGAACTGTTGGAGGCTACCGAAACCAATGGCCGCGGCACCGGCATTGCGAAGGAAGTGGCGTCTGGAGAGCGTCATAGGGGCGGGTCAGGGTCGGGAAATCCGTCAATGCGAAGACCATCAACATAGTCCTCCCAATCGGATCAAGCGGTGCCGTTTGGCTCGTAGGGCGTTAAAAATAGGTTGTTACTGCGCTGGGATTCTGGGCACCACTGAGTCCCGGGTGCGTACTCCCGAGCGCCAAGTCTCAGCCCGCATGCCCAATTCCAGCTTCAGTCACTCGGAGGCCTCCGAGCTTCTTGCCAAGGCCGCTCACCTCGCGGCCTTGAGCCAGGAAGGAGACACAACCTCCTTGACCCTGGAAGAGGTCCGGGAAGCCGCCCAGGCCGCCGGCATTGACCCCGCATGGGTTGACATGGCGCTGGTCGCGGACCCTGAAACCCCCGATCCGAAGCGTGCCTTTGGGATGGAGACCTCTGTCCACCGGTTGGAGGTCATACCACACCGCATTGATCCGGACGAGTGGGGAAGAATGGTCCTTGCCCTCCGGCGTGAGTTCCTGACAGACGGGACGGCGGAATCCTTCGGCAATATCCACACCTGGAGCCATACCTTTGGACTCCGGGTGACTATTGAGAACGGACCGAGTGGAGCGACCGTTCGCATGGACCAGGATTGGACGAGCGATGTCAAAACCCTGACCATTCTGGGCATTCTTCTCACTCCGCTGGCCATGCTCATGATGGCGGCATACTTCGGAACGGGAGAGGGAGGGCTTGCGGTCCTTTCCACCATGCTGTTTGCGCTCTGCGCCTCACTAACATTCGGGACGCGGTTTCTGTATGCCCGAAGACTTAGTCGGCTGAACACGCGCCTGGATTCATCAATGAAGGAGATCAGGCGTCTGGCAACGCAGAGCGAGGTGCTGGGCAACTCGGAGACGGCGCCTGTCTCGGGTGGGATTCTGGACGAGGATTTCCAAGAGGCGCCTGCAGCGAACACGCCCAGCCGGGTCCAGACCAGGGCCTAGCGCGACTGGCTCAGGTATAGCTGGATGCGGTCAGTTTGACCGTCCGCAATCAGCAGGTCGTCCAGTCCGTCGCCGTTCAGGTCGCCCATCGCGATTCCCCAGGGGTTGCCGTCTACAGAGACAGGAGCTGATTCAATGCCCTCGGGGCCTCCGAGGAGTAGCGTAGTTCCTCCATTCCAGGACACTACCAGTACGTCACAATGGCCGTCCGCGTTTACGTCGCCGGTGGCCAGCTTCTTCAACCCTCGAACCGTGGAATGCTCGAAATGCGAAAGGAAGGCGCCGCTCCCATCGTTCAAGGCGATGGCAACCTCGCGCCCACCTTCGCCGGACGCGGTGATCAGGTCCGGGTGCGAATCCCCGTTCATGTCACAGGCTGCGACCGCGGAAGGCGCAAACCCAGTGTCGTAGGTGGTGGGCGATCCGAATCTGCCATCGCCCCGTCCAAAGGCCAGGCCCACCACGTCCGGATTCGGCGTGATCACGTCCGGCCGGCCGTCGCCGTTGATATCGGTGACGACGAAACCCAGGTAAGGGTCGCCACCCATATCCACGCGTCCCTTCTCCCGGAAAAGCAGGGAACCGTCCCCCTCAAGGACAAGGACGCCTTCGGCCTGTCGGTCGTCCACGAGAATGTCGAGGTGTCCGTCCTGATTTAGATCTGTAGCCACCACAAAGTGAGGGTGTGGCCCGACGGGCGCCTCAAGTCTGGACGGTACCCAGCTTTCCCCCGCTTCTGACAGGAGCGTGAGGTAGTCCGTCTCATGGTTGGCAATCAGGATTTCCTGCGAGCCATCACCATCGAGATCATGGACCAAAAGATGGGTCGGCCGTTCTCCCGCAGGGTGTGGATCGCCCGCCGACAGGTTGCCGTAGCCCGATCCTCGCAGGACGGTAATGGTCTCGTCGCTGCTTGAGGTGACCACCACCTCGGGCCGACCGTCACCATCCAGATCGGAAATGGCCAGTTCCGCTTCGCCTGCGCCCGCCCGGAATTCCGATTGGATAAAGGAGAGGCCCGCAATCGTCATCAGGCGTCCGGGGAGGGCCGGCTTCATTCGAGAGAAAGGATGGCCCCCGCATCCCGTTCGCGGAGTTGCCCGATTGGCAGCGGGTGTGGATTGGGCCTCCTGCTTCGATCCTGCCTCAAATGCCGTCAGGCAGTACGCCCATTCATAAGGCGGCATCCCCTCAAGCTGCATCCAGTCGATGCGGCTCCAGAGCCCACCGCCGCTGGGGTTGTCATCATGATTGCGTGCAATCACGTACTGCTCCTCGGTGTTGACCTCCTGAATCAAGTAGCGCGCGTAGCCCTCATGCAGCCACTCCGTCTCAGAGATCACGTACCGACTGCCATAGTCGTCCTCGAAGGCGCCGAAGATTGACTGGGCCGCAATAGGCGCGGCACCGGGGTGACACCCGGCAAGCAACAGGAGAGAGAGAACAGCGGGCTTCATGGACTCGTGGGTTCGGTGCGCACCAGGAGGACAATCGGATTGGGCCGCAGTTGCCCTCCAGCACGGAAGCCCGTCTTCGTTCACTCTCGCGTCGCCCGCCAGGCCCACCAGATCAAG
>JABDJZ010000306.1 GCA_013003255.1 Rhodothermales bacterium | reverse complement strand
CGTTGTCGATCGAATCGAAGCTGCGCAGCTCGTTGCCTTCAACGCGCTTGGCCAGCACCGTGGTGATCGCCGCCGTGAGGGTGGTCTTGCCGTGGTCAACGTGACCAATCGTGCCCACGTTCACGTGAGGCTTGTTACGCTGAAATGTCTCCTTCGCCATAGTAGTAGCGCTAGGTTCTCAGATGGTTATCGTCAGAATGCATGCCGTTTCGCGGGGAGCGGGCACATGGCCGGAATCAGATTCCGGTGTGAGCCTCCTCGGGGAATTGAACCCCGGACCCCTTCCTTACCATGGAAGTGCTCTACCGCTGAGCTAAGGAGGCAAGGCGCTTGTGGGTTTCTCCGGCGAACCGGGGACCACGGTACGTGCGGCCCGTGGAAGAAACCGGAGCGGGAGACGAGATTCGAACTCGCGACCCTCAGCTTGGAAGGCTGATGCTCTACCAACTGAGCTACTCCCGCTTGCCTGAGACGCTGATTCCGTGGACGGGGGAGGATTCGAACCTCCGAAGGCTAAGCCACTGGATTTACAGTCCAGCCCGGTTGACCGCTTCGGTACCCGTCCATCGTGCCGCGCCCAGCAAATGCCAGGACCCAGCAGAATCAGCGCTCAGAGCGCCTGAAATCAATCTGTCAAAGTTGGCGAAGGCCACTGTGAGCTGGCGAAGGGACTTGAACCCCCAACCTGCTCATTACAAGTGAGCTGCTCTACCAATTGAGCTACGCCAGCAGCAGGTAGCCTGAATTCAGGCCAGACACCCAAACTACCCTTATCGCTGAACGCAAGTCAACCATCGGGGGCGAAAGATCGGTGAAGGGTAACCCGTCAGTTGTCCTCCAGATCCGGCACGCCCCGGCTGAACCAGAACCTCACCAGCTGAACCACCACAAACAGGATCAGCAGGCTGACCACCACCGTGCCGTAGCGGCGCAGGTACTCGCCAACCACCTCCCAGTTCTCGCCGACGTAAAACCCGGCCACACCAAGGAGGACCGTCCAGACCAGCGCCGAAAAGGTAGCCCAGAGGGTGGTGGACCAAGCGGGCTTGTGCGCCATCCCTACAGACAGCGAAATCACGGATCGCAACCCGCTCAGAAACCGGTTGGCCGCCACCAGCCCGTACCCCCATCGTCCGAGATATTCGCGGGCCGACAGCAACCGCTTCTTGGGAAGCCACCGAAACCGTTTCGGGTTGAGGAGCGCCGTTCCCAGTTTGCTGCCCACGGCATACATCGACATGAATCCGAGTGTGCCCCCTACGGTGGAAAGCAGGATCACGATGGAGAGGTCCAACCTCCCCAAGCCCGCCAGGTAGCCCCCGAACACCACGATCATGTCACCAGGGATAGGTGGCAGCACGTTTTCGCCCCACGCCACAACCAGAATGAGGGCATACACCCAGCCGGCCGGCAGCTCGGACATCCAGGCCACGAGGTCGTAAAGCAGTTCACCCACGGCTCAATTCCGAACGACGGTGCATACGGCATAGGCGGCGGCTCCCTCTCGGGTACCCACGAAGCCCATTTGTTCTGAGGTGGTGGCCTTGACGGAGACTGCATCGGAGGACACACCCAACAGGCCGGCAATGCGCTCGCGCATGGCGTCAATGTGCGGGCGAAGTTTCGGGCGTTCAAGCACGACCGTTGCGTCGATGTTGCCGACCTGCCAGCCCAGTTCGTGCACTTTCGCCAAGGCTCCCTTCAGGAGTTCCCCCGAATCGGCGTCCTTCCAGGCCGCATCCGTATCGGGATAGAGCGCCCCGATGTCTCCCAACGCAAGCGCCCCCAGTACGGCATCCGTAATGGCATGAAGCAGCACATCCGCATCTGAGTGCCCGAGGAGGCCGACCTCCGAGGGAATGTGGAGGCCGCCCAAGATCAACCGCCTTCCTTTTTGGAGGCGGTGCACATCATATCCGAATCCAACGCGGACGCTCATGCCTGGCCTCCAACGGTCTCGATGCCCTCTCGGCTCAGAACGCTTTCCCACGTCGGCCAGAACCCGGTGGCCCGCTCCCAGTCATCCGGCGTGGTGATTTTGATGTTGTCGGAGCTTCCGGCCACAAGAGCGACCGACTCACCGAGCCGCTGTACAAGGCCTACATCGTCTGTGGCATCCCGGAGATCCGACTCCTGGGTGTGGGCCCGGGTGAGCAGTTCGCGACTGAACCCTTGTGGAGTCTGCATCCGGAATAGCCCCGAGCGGTCGACGGTTTCGCCGAACACCCCGCCCGACGCCCGGCGCAGCGTATCTACCACCTCGATGGCGGGGGCAGCGGCCCCGGTGCGCTTGACGGCCTCGATGACGGCCGTGATCTGCGACTGCCTGACAAAGGGACGGACGGCGTCGTGGACCAGCACTAGTTCTACCAGCGGCGGAAGCGCCTCGATGCCGGCCAGTACGGATTCCTGACGCGTGGATCCGCCCGGTACGACCCGTTCGAGCTTTGAGATACCCACCTGCCGGAACTCGTGGCTCAGTGGCTTCGCGGCGCTTTCCGGAGCCACCACAATGATCTGGTGGATCTCAGGGTGCCGCTCAAACGCCAACAAGGTCTGAACGATGACGGGCTTGCCGCCCAGGTCCCGGAATTGCTTGCGATGCCCGCCCAACCGGGTTCCTGAACCCGCCGCAGGGATTATGACCGCAATTTCTCCGGGTAAGCCTGACTCGTGCACGTGCTCCTCTGATCGCCCCCTGACCGGAAGGCGTGTCAGAGAATAAGCATGGCGTCGCCGAACGAAAACATCCGGTACTCCTCCTTGATGGCCTGCTGATAGGCCTCCATGGTGAAGTCATATCCGGCGAAGGCGGCCACGAGCATGACCAGCGTACTGCGGGGCATGTGGAAGTTCGTGATCAGGCGCTCGGTGATTCTGAACTCGTACGGCGGGTAGATGAACTTGTCGGTCCACCCACGATTGGCCTTCAGCGTATTGGACGCCGAGAGGCTGGACTCGATGGCCCGGACAACCGTCGTTCCCAGGGCGGTGACGGATTTGGTCTTGGACTTCAATGCCTCGTTGACGCGCTCCTGCGTGGAGAACGGAATGTTGAAGTACTCCGAATCCATCCGGTGCTTGGTGAGATCCTCGACCTCGACCGGACGAAACGTTCCCAGACCGACGTGCAGCGTAACCGGTGCTACGTTGACGCCCTTGTCGCCCAGACCCTGCACGATGCGCGGCGTGAAGTGCAGGCCGGCGGTTGGTGCCGCGACCGCTCCACGCTCCTCGGCGAAAACCGTCTGGTACCGATCCCGATCCTCCGGCTCCACGTCCCGCTTGATGTACGGCGGGATGGGCGTCTCGCCGATCTCGTCAATCTGGCGGTAGAGCTCATCGTTGTCGCCTTCGTGGACGAAACGGATGGTCCGACCTCGGGAGGTGGTATTGTCAATGACCTCAGCAACCAGCCCGTTCTCGAAGTAGAGCTTGTTGCCGATGCGGATCTTGCGGGCCGGGTCCACAATGACATCCCAGAGCCGGTTCTCCGCGTTGAGTTCGCGGAGCAGGAAGACCTCAATGCGAGCGCCGGTCTTCTCCTTGTTGCCGTAGAGGCGAGCCGGAAACACCTTGGTGTTGTTCACCACCAGGGCGTCACCCTTGCCGAAGTAATCGACGATGTCGGTAAACTTCTTGTGCTCGATGGTGCCTTCGGCCCGGTTGAGCACCATGAGCCGGGACTCGTCCCGCGGCTCCATCGGATACTTGGCTATCAGCTGGCGCGGAAAATCAAAGTCGAAATTCGACAGTTTCATCGACGCCATGTTCGTGTCCTCTGGAAGCGCTGGTGTAACCCTGGATTGAAGGGACGAAGATAGTATCGTTTCTTAGCTGGGCCAAAGGTGTGGGTTGAACATCTGTCAAAGACGCGCTACTATGTCCTGCTGCCCGGAGCTTATGAGAACACCCTTCCCATACGGTGCGATTGCTCTAGCGGTGCTGCTCCTGAGTGCCGGATGTGACCACGGCCTTGAGCCACCGGAACGTGAGCCGGACGGGTCAATTGCAGCCACGGTGACCTACCTCGGTGACTGGCCGCCTGCCTCCGAGGTCGTGGATTTCCGGTTCGTGGCCATGCGTTTCACCCCGCGCGATACGCTGGATTTCCTGCAGCTCAACCGGATGGCCATCTCGGGGAGACTGGCTTACGGCGTGGAGAGGGACAGCTTTACTGTCCAGGCGGTTCAGCCCGGCGTCTTCGTATACACGGGAATCGCGCAGCAACAGACTAGCGACATCCTGTCGTGGCGCCCCGTCGGCCTGCTGGATGGTGACGGCGGCATCTTTTCGGTGCTTCCGGGCGCGCAGACTCAGTTGAACCTGACAGTGGATTTCGACAATCTTCCCGTCTTTCCACCGGAGGATCTGTGATGCGGTACGCCGGACCAAGCCTCCTCCTACTGATCTTTCTTGGGGCGACCTCCGCACTGGCCCAGCCATTTCAGGTCGAAGGGCGGGTCTTCGACCAGGACGGACTCCCCCTCCCCGGCGTAAACGTCGTCGTGATGGGCACGACCTCCGGCGCGGCCACGGATGTCGATGGCCACTACCTGATTTCCGGCCTCCCCGAAGGACCTCTTCGCCTGAGGGCCTCGGCCATCGGCTTCCAGGCCGTGACGCGAGACCTTGACCTGGCTCGTTCCATGTCGGGCGTCGACTTTGTCCTGGCCGAGGACATCCTGCAGAGCGGCGAGGTGGTGATCACCGCATCCCGACGCCCCCAGGCACTGCTTGAGGTGCCGGCGAGTGTGGCCGTCCTCTCGACCGCCGACATCGAGGTGCGCAATATCGTCGCGCTGGATGATGCCCTTCGATACGTCCCGGGCGTGAACGTCCAGGAGAATCAGGTCAACGTCCGGGGCTCCTCCGGTTTCGCCTACAACACCGGCAGCCGGGTACTCCTCCTGCTGGACGGAATGCCCCTCCTGACCCCCGACACGGACGGCATGCCGTTCGATGCCCTCCCGGTGGCCCAGATTGAGCGTATTGAGGTTCTCAAGGGCCCGGGCTCCGCGCTGTACGGCGGTGGCGCACTGGGCGGGGTCGTGAATGTCATCACGCGCGACGCCGGCGATGAGCCCAGGACGGTGATTTCCGGGTTCATGGGCGCGCACGCGCCGGTGCGGTACGACCTGTGGCGGGCGGGCTATCCAAAGGGTGGCGAATACCGCACCTTCGGCGGTTTTGCGGCCTCCCACTCCCGCCGCCTTTCGGATAGCTGGAGCGGCTGGTTCAATCTGTCCCTCAGAAAGGACGACGGATACCTGAACTACAGCCGGGCCTCCTATCTGCAGGCCTTCACGAAAGTAAACTGGACCCCGCGCGTCGGCACGCGCGGGGAGTTACTCGTGGGCTTCCTGGCCAGAGACCGCGATGCCTTTCTCTTCTGGAATGGTGCTCGGGATGCCCTCAACCCGGGGTCGCTCGCCATCGGCTCCCAGGGGTCTTCGGGCAAGCCCACCGGCACCAACGACATCTTTGCCAACCAGCTGACGGTGCTCCCCTCGTTCAGCAGTTTCATTGGGGAGCACATTTTCTATACGGTCCGGGGCCGCGTTTTTGGGTCCATGCTGCGGCCCATTGATGATGACGGCAACCCTCAGAAGGCTGACGACGGGACGTTTGGAATACGGTATGGCGGCGAGGTCCAGGTGGACTACGTGCCGCGCGAGTCGCGAACCATAACCGTGGGAGTTTCCGGGGATGCCCTGGTGACCCAGTCCTCTTTCTTCGTAACCGCAGACGGTGATTCCACAGGAGGACAGCCGGAATCAGCGGCCTTTCTTCAATGGGAGGAGAACCTCGGCGCCGTCACGGTTTCGGGTGGCGCCCGGCTTGACCGTTACGCCATCGACACCGGCACCACGCTGCAGCGCGTCAGCCCGAAACTGGCCATGTCGTGGAGCATCGGACCGGCCACGTCGGTCCGTGTTGCCTTCGGCCAGGGTTTCCGGGTGCCGAGCCTTGCAGAGCGTTTTACCGACAACCAGGACTTCTTCCCCATCGTTTCCAACCTGGCGCTCAAGCCGGAGCGGAGTTCGAGCATCGAAGTCGGCATCCGGGATACCCGGAAGATCAGTGACACGTGGACGCTGGAGACAGACGTCGCCACGTTCGTGAGCGACTACTACGACTTCATCGAGCCCCGCCTCGTCACGGCGCTGCGCGCCTTTCAGTTCATCAACCTCGAGAAGGCGCGCATCACCGGCACCGAAATCTCGGCCGAGGCCAGCCGGCAGGACACGCGCGTCCGATTTGGGTACACGCTGCTGGATAGCGAAGACCGGGAGACCGGCCTGCCGCTTCCCTCGCGCTCCAGGCATCAACTGACAACAGGCATGGAGACGGGCCTTCCCGCCGGATTCTCCGTGGGGGCGGACCTGCGGCTGATGAGCGCGGCGGAACACGTAGACACGGACTTCGCGCTGTTCGTGCAGGATGCGGACCTGCTGGTCCCCATGCGGGTCGTGGACCTGAGGGCCTCCTACCGACGAGGGCCGATCAACGCTACCCTGCTGCTGAACAACGCGTTCGATTACTACTACCTGGAGCGGCCTGCCTACCTGGCGCCTCCAAGGCACGTACAACTCAGGCTACAGGCCACCTTCTAGGGCCGCCGGGAGCTGCCGGACAACCTTCCACGAGAGCCCGCGCCCCGATGGGCCGAGACGCCCGCGACGCCCGAGACGTCCGTGGCGCCCGAGACGTCCGCGACGCCCACTCTACCCGCGCCAACCCTCTCGTTCTGCCAGGGCCGTAATGTGGGCCACGTGGTGGCGGCAGTGCCAGTCGTAGGATCCCAGGAGATTCCAGAGGGTGAGATCCCCGTTCTCCGGATGATGCAGCGGGCGGTCGTAGTCGGAAAGACTGAGCGTGGAGAGCAGGCTTGCCCAGCGCGTGTGCAGGCCCCGAATCAGTGCCAACGAGGGCTCAATGGGACCGGAGGCCGCGTCCGGGAGCAGCGCCCAGGCCTTCTCGTCATAGGGACGAACCGTCGGGCTGTCCTCGGTAAGCGTCAGCCGAAACCGGCAGTAGGCATTGAGATGGCTGTCTGCAATGTGGTGCACCACCTGGCGCACGGTCCATCCGCCTTCGCGGTAGGGCGTGTCCAATTGCGCACCCGTCAGCTCGGCCACAGCCGCCTCCAGCGCGTCAGGCAGATTGGCGATTCGGGAGGACCACAACTGCCGCTTGGCCTCGGTGGGCTCATCATCCCGCGATTCCGGACCGATGGGGTAGCGTGGATCCGTCATCGGATTAGAAGGGCTTGTACAGGGCCAGGTAGGCCGCGACAACGCCCAGCAGGACCATCCCGAACAGCAGGGCCCGTGCCTTCTCCGGCACCTTTTTCAGCAGGAACGGGGCTGCGCCAAGCAACACCCAGATTACCAGCTTGCCCCAGACCCATCCGGGCCACGACGCGATGATCTGCAACTTGGCCAGCATGCCGAAGCCACCCAACAAGAGCAGGAATGCGCCGATTCCGTGCATCATGCCGTGCATCTTTCTCCAGGCGGTGTTGGCGGTCCCCGCCGTGATTACAGACCCTCCCATTGCAGCAAACAACAGGATCAACCCGACGAGGTGAAGGAATTTGTAGAGTTCGAGAGGCATGGGTCAGGAGATGGGTGGTCGTTGGAGATGGAAGTCGGTGGCTGACTGATAGGCGTGAGCCAGGGCCAGCGTCAGGTCGTCCTGGTACAGGCCGCCGATGAAGTTAATCGCATCCGGCCGGCGGCGCTCAGCGGGACCGTCATCCAGCGGATCCAGTCGATTGGGCACCGTCACGGTGGGGTGACCGGTAAGATTGGTGATGCTGAGGCCGTTGCGGCGGTGGTTG
>JABDJZ010000284.1 GCA_013003255.1 Rhodothermales bacterium | reverse complement strand
CACCAGGTCAGCGATCTCCGCAACCTCCTCCGCCGCCGATGCCCCTTCCCTTTCCAGCTTCCGGGCCACATTGTTGGCAATCAGTCCAATACCGGTGAGCATCTGACCCAACCCGTCGTGCATGTCCCGCCCGATCCGCCGTCGCTCCTCCTCGGACACGCGCAGAACCTCGGTTTCCAGGCGCCTGCGATCGGAGATGTCACGGATGATGCCCGCAAAGAGCACCTGACCGTCGAGCCGCACCTCGCTGACCGCAAGGTCCAGGGGAAATGTGCTACCGTCCTTTCGACGGCCGGAAACCTCCCGGCCGATGCCAATAATGCGCGGCTTGCCACTCTCCAGGTAGTTGGTGAGGTACTTGTCGTGACGCTCCCGGTCCGGGGACGGCATCAACATGGAAACATTCTCACCAACGACCTCATCCGGCGAGTACCCAAAAATGGATTCCACGGCCCGATTCACGGACTGGACGGTTCCTCGGGAGTCAATCACCAGGATGCCATCCACCGTGTTTTCCAGGATCGCTTCCAAACGCAGATGACGGCGGGCACGCTGACGCACCCGTTCAAGAAGAAACGGCATCCTTGTGGCGAGTTGAGCAACCGTCGGCTCGACGTCGTCCAGTCCGGCCGCGATGAAATCCCCCACGGGGAGGGACTGCGGAGACCCGAGCCCAACCAGCAACGTCAGCGGTCCACACCGCTTCCGGATCGTTGCCGTGAGTCCAGCCGGGTCCTCAACGTTCTCCAGAAACAGTAATGCAAGGGGCCAGTCACTCCTGCCGCCCTCCTCCCATTCATGCACGGACAACATGTCGCCGAATTCGGCAGAAACCTCGCCCGCATCTGCACGGGTCGCTTCAACAAGAACAATGTCCATTCGGAGAAAGCCAACTGACGATGGGCTGCAATCTAGTACACCTCGCGGCAGCATCAGGGGTTTTAGGGCAACTCCTGTAATGATCTTCCGTTTGGGGACACTCAGCCACATGGAAAAGAGCCTGCCCATGTCCGAAATGACTCCGATCGAATTTCCGTTTCGACAGCGTCTGAGCCTTCGCCCGCTCATTTCGTTCTGGGAATCGAATGCCGAGAAGGGCGACGCGGCTTCCCGTGTCTTCATCGACGAACTCATGAAGAGCGTCGATGAGCACACCGTGCTTGGCCTGGATGAACTGGATCCGTCCGACCTGGCCGCGGAGTCGCACCTCATCGACACGCTGATGAGTGCCGTTTTTCCTTGGGCAACCATCGATCGGCACATCGCGGCGGCAATTGTCCCGTTCGAGCTGATTCCGTTCTACTCCACACCTGCTTTCAAGGAGTTGGATCTCCTGAAGACCTTTGACCCGGAGCGGAACCCGGCCTGCGAGGTCAGCTCCAGCGAGATGGCCGTGACCAGGACGATGAAGGCCTACCACCTCATCCTTTCCCGCCTCTACGGAGCGCCTCGGGACTTCTACCAGCCCTTCGTCCTGGGACAGGAAGATGCCGAGACGGGTCTCTCACGGTATTTCCAGATTGAAATGGACGCTCGGTTTGTCCAGGTCAAGGTGCGCGGTCAGAAACCGCATCTTGAGGCTGCGACCATCGAGGCGCTGCGGGATGACCCGATGAATCTCGATCTCTGGCGCTCCCATCTGCCGCCGGAGCGATTTGAGCTGGTGGGCTTCGCAATAGTGCGCGCTACCGAGGTCACCTTCCAGCACGTCCTCTCGCTCATCAAGAATGACCTTCTCGACCACCGGGACTTCACGGAGAACCACCGATTGGACAGGCTTCAGGGCCACCTCCGGTCCCTCCTGGAGAAGCCGGACCTCGAGATCGGGGTGATGGCCCTGGAGACTGACCGGATTGAGGAGCTTGCATCCAGCAAGGTCATCGGCAGAAGCCTTGTTCTCAGTGATAACCATCTCCCGGAATGCCCGCGGATGAAGGCTTCCGCCTATGCCCGAGCCATCCGGACAGGGACGCCGATTTTCATTTCGGACCTCGAGGCCTCAGATGATCTGACCGGCCTGGAATGGCACGTTCATGACTTGGGCTACCGCAGCATGGCGGTAATCCCGCTCATGGAGGCAGGACAACTGGTTGGCCTTCTGGAGCTTGTGTCACGCCAGGAGCGCCAGCTGGCGGCGCGGGACTACTTCCGCCTACGGGAAGTGAGTGCTCTGCTCGCCACGGCCCTCAAGCGCATCCTGGAGGAGCGCGAGCATCGCATCCAGGCGCACGTCAAGCGGCGCTACACGGCCATTCACCCGGTAGTCGAGTGGCGTTTCCGCCAGGCCGCCCTCAAGCAGATGAACGATCCGGGGCAGGCATCCGCCGACGCGATAGTCTTTGACGATGTCTATCCGCTGTACGGCCTCTCCGACATCCGAAACTCCTCCGTCTTCCGTGCTGAATCCATCAAGGAAGACCTTGTGGAGCAGTTGGGCCTGGCATTGGCCGTCATTATCCAGGCCTCCAGTCACACCCCGCAGCCCGCGCTCGATGAGCTGGGATTTCGGCTTGGGAAACACATTGACCACGTGACCGACGGCGTCTCCGTGGGCGATGAGTCAGAGCCCCTCGAAGTCCTGGCCAAGGAAGTGGAGCCGCTGTTCGACAAGTTTGCCGCGCTCGATCCAGCCGTTCGCAAGTCCGTCGAGGATTACCGGGCCGCCATCGATCCAGAACTTGGCGTGGTGTACCGAAAGCGCAAGGCGTTTGAGGACTCGATCACCACCGTGAACGAACGGCTTTCAGACTTCCTCGAGGCCCGCGAAGAGCTGGCCCAGGGGCTGGCACCCCACTACTTCGAGAAGTACCGGACGGACGGCGTTGACTACAACATCTATGTGGGGGAAGCGCTGAACCCGTCAAGGGCGTTTGATCATCTGGACCTGCGCAACCTCAGGCTATGGCAGTTGATCACCATGGCTGGATGCGCCCTGGACATGCGCGACCTCAAAGTGGAGTTGCCCCTGCCGCTGGATGTGACGCATCTCATCCTGGTCCAGTCACAGCCGCTTTCGATCCGTTTTCGGCCGGACGAAAAGAAGTTCGACGTGGATGGTGCCTACAACATCCGCTACGAGATCGTCAAGAAGCGTATTGACAAGGCCACCATTCGGGGCACGCAGGAGCGTTTGACGCAGCCCGGGAAGATTGCCATCGCGTACTCACTGCTTTCGGAGCAGCGGGAGTACGAGCGATACATTGACTACCTCACGGAAGCAGGCTACCTCAAGGCGGGTATCGAGTATCTCGATCTGGAGCCACTTCAGGGGGTCCAGGGGCTCCGCGCCATGCGCGTGACCGTGGAAGACAACCTCCCGCAGTTCGACTTCCTGACTGAAGTGCTACCGGCACAGGTCTCCCTGCCCGGTAGCTGAGACCGCTCAGTCCAGGTACTTGGGAGCCACGAGTTGAATCAGCGTGCCTTCGCCCTCGGCGACGTCGCTCCACCGATCCGCGTCAAAAGCTATCCGGGCCAGGCAGGCTGTGGGAAACTCCACCGCCCCGCCCCCTGAGAGTACCTCAGCGGCGTGCCCCCACCCCGGCTGGTGCCCGACGAACAATACGGAGTTCACCCCATCATCCAGACCGCGGGCAAGCGCGAGAATGGTACGTACACCCGCACCATAGAGGTCACGCCTGAGTTGGATGTCCACATCCCAGTCTCCCTCCTCGGCCGCCAACTCCACGGTTGTCCGGGCCCGAACCGCGGTCGAGGAAAACACCGCATCCGGAACCTTCCCCGAGTCCGCCAGGAGTCGGCCAACGCGTTTGGCCGCCTTGATTCCCCGGGGCGCCAGCGGCCGGTCGTGATCCGCACCGTAGTCCGCGTCCCAGTCCGACTTGCCGTGACGAAGCAACAGAATCTCTTTCATAGGGCGGCTACCTGCATTTCCCGAACGATCCAGATATAGACAAAGATGAAGGTCAGGATCCCGATGGTCAGCCCGATCATGAACACGGTATAGGCCACCCGGAGCAATTCGAACTTCCGCATGAGCACGGAGCCCAGTCCGTAGATGTCCCGGGTCATCTGGCTGTACAGCACATCGGGGCGCTGCAGAATCTCCATCATACCGGTGAGGTAGTCCTCTTTGGACAGGTTCACGAAGTGGCCGAAAAACAGGATGTTGGCCCGGTTGGCACGGACATCATCCAGGGTCAGCTCGTTGCTGGACACCCGTGGCCGCGCTGCACGCACCGCGTAGATGATGGAGACCAGGCAGCTGAGCAGCAGGATCGAGGTGGGAATCAGCAGCCAGGGATTGGTGTCGATCTTCGGGGATATGGAGGCGATGATGATCGAAATGATGATGCCGTTGATGCTGATCATGATGTTCGCTTTCGTATCCGCCAGCGAACTCAGGTCGATGTGCACGCGGTACGAAGACCGGAACATGGTCTCCACACCCTTGGGCAGCTTCTTCGGCAGGTTGGCCGCCTCATCCTTCCATGCGAGAGTCGCCGACTCCGTATCCTCTTTATCCCGCTTCAGGTCTTCCTCGTTGCCCATGTTCAAGATTCTCAGCTTTGCCGGTAAGGTAGCGACGCGCACGCATTTGATGGCTGTTGCCGTGGGAGTGTTTTACCTGACCCTCGCGTTGGGCTGCCGCATGCCCGGACCGGGCCAGGACTCCGCACCGGCCAGGGCCGTAGCGCAGGATGTGCCGGAAGTCCTGAATCCGGATTCTTTATGGCGCATGCCTGCGGAACTGAAGGAGATCTCCGCCCTGGCCATTGCTGCCAACGGCGACCTCCTGACCCTGCACGATGAGGACGGCGACATCTATCGGGTGAACTCCTCCAATGGGGTGGTTCAGGGACGGACCCGGTTGGCGGGCAGCGGAGATTTCGAGGCCTTGGCTGCGTGGGACTCCGTAGTCGTCGCGCTTCGGAGCGATGGAAGGCTCTACCGCTCGGGCCCCGGAGAGGATACCAAGCGGTATGACCTCGATCTGCACGGTAGTTGTGACCTGGAGTCTGCCGATGTGCGACCCGGCTCGGGCCAGTTGTGGATCGGATGCAAAGAGGACCCGGGCCGCCGGTTGGGTCGGACACGAGCTTTTTATTCGGTTGCGCTCGATGACCTCCTGGGCGACGAGCGGGACCTGGAGCCCATGCTCGAGCTTCGCCTGGAGACCCCACCCGACCCGCGGACTGAAAAGGGCCAACCCTATGGACGCTTCAAGCCCTCGGCGTTGGCCTTTCTGGACGCCGATCGGTTCCTCGTGCTCAGCTCGGTCTATCCGGCTTTGTTTGAGTACCGAGTTGACGGCACGCTTCTGGACAGCTGGTCCCTTCCGAGGACGGATCTTACCCAGCCCGAGGGCATTGCGGTTGATGCCCGCGGAACGCTGTACATAGCGTCTGAAGGTACCCCGGGCGTCATCGCCGTATTTCAGATCCCGTCTCGTTGAACAGGTCCGGTCCCCTTCTCTTTCTGCTGTTTTGCCTGGGTGCTCTGGGAGGGCTTCCCGAGTCGGCCGTGGCGCAGTCGCAGCCAGACTCTACGGAGGTCCTGCACCGCGTATTTCTCATCGCCGACACCGGTGGCTTCGACCCGACGAAAGAGGAGCCGGTGCTTGTCGAGCTCAGGCGTCAACTCCTGCTCTGGGGCGAGGGGGCTACGGTGGCGTTCCTGGGCGACAACATCTACCCCGTCGGCCTTCCGGACTCGGCCTCCGTCCACTTTCCCCTTTCCGTGGCGCGACTCAAGCAGCAGCTTGACGCGGTCAAAGGCACCGGAGCTCGCATCGTGTTCGTCCCCGGCAATCACGACTGGGATCACTCAGGCCCTCGAGGAATCGAGTATCTGCGCAACCAGGAGTTGTTCGTCGAAGCATACCTGGATGAAGGCAACACCTTTCTCCCCGACGAGGGTCTCCCGGGCCCCGAAACGGTAGAGCTGGCCGACGGTCTGGAGCTGGTGGTCATCGACACCGAGTGGTGGCTCACCAATCGGGAAAAGCGATTCGGGGACGGCGGCCGGTACGAGACCCGCGAGGAAGGTGACCTGCTGTCAAACCTGGCTGACGTCTTACGTCGAAAGGACGACAGCAGGCTTGTGGTGGTGGGACATCATCCACTGATCAGCAACGGTCCGCACGGCGGCCGACTCTCGCTCAAGGAGCATCTGTTTCCGTTGACCGAGCTCTGGGACAATGCCTACATCCCCTTTCCGTTGATCGGAAGCCTCTACCCGCTGATCCGCTCCTGGTCTGGCGGCCGGCAGGACCTCTCCCATCCGCGATACCGATCGCTCCGCCGCATCCTGATGGATCTGTTCGAGGGGTTTGAAGAGCACCTCGTGTACGCCTCCGGGCATGATCATTCGCTCCAGCATTTCCCCGTCGGCACGGTGGACTACCTGGTGGCCGGCTCCGCCTCACGACCCAAATTCGTGGCAGGTGGCCGCGGGGCGGCATTCACCTCCAAAGCTCCGGGTTTCCTGGAACTGGTCTATCGCACGGATGGCAGCTCCAGCCTATTGGCCCATTCGGCCGATGGTCTGCTGCACGAGGCGGAACTGCACCCTCCGCGGCCAACCGGGACCGCTCTGCCGCGCCTGGATGAGCGCCTGCTACCGGACCCGGCCGACAGCCTGTTCTTCGGAGCAGCCGCACCTGAACTCGACGCCGGCCCCATCAAGCGGTTCTTCATGGGCGAATCGCACCGGCCGGCGTGGACCCAACCCGTAACCCTTCCCGTCCTGGATGTGGGGACCCTTCACGGGGGTCTTCGCCCGGTTCAGCGTGGTGGGGGCCAACAGACCGTTTCGGTTCGCCTGGAGAACCCCGACGGTCACCAGTTCGCACTGCGATCGCTCACCAAGGACCCTACAAAGACGCTCCCGGAAGAGCTCCAGGCCACGGTGGCCAGCGATATCGTGAAGGATCAGGTATCCATCCTGCATCCGTACGGTGCGCTGCTGGTGCCTCCGCTTGCCAAGGCAGTTGGGGTCTATCATGCGACACCCAGCGTGTACCTGGTCCCCGATGACCCCCGACTGGAGCCCTACGCGGACATCGTCGGCGGGCGGGTGATGATGCTCGAGGAGCGACCGGACGATGACATGTCGCATGCCGAGCAGTTCGGGCGATCCGAGGACGTGGTGGGCTACGCCAAGATGTACAGCGAGCTGGCCGAGGACAATGATCACCGCGTCGACGCGCGGTTCTTTGCCAGAAACCGGGTTCTGGACATGTATATCAGCGACTGGGATCGCCACGAGGACCAATGGCGGTGGGCCGAGCTGGAGCCGGCTGACGGAAACGGCAAGTGGTTTCGGCCCATCCCGCGCGACCGTGACTGGGCCTTCAACCGGATGTCGGGGCTCTTCCCCTCTATCGTGCAGTCCCGCTATGTCCTTCCCAAGTTCCAGGAGTTCGAGGCCCGATTCCGCTATGTGCTGGGATTGAACGGCAACGGACTTCCCCAGGATCGTCGACTCACGGCCTCGCTTTCCCGATCCGACTGGGTGGAGATTGCGGATTCAGTGTCCTCGGCGCTGACCGATTCGGTTCTGGAGGCTGCCATTGCCCGATGGCCCAGGGAAATTCAGGAACTCGACGGCGAGCAATTCCTGGAGACTTTCAAAGCCAGGCGGGAAGGCCTGACGGATGCCGTTTCGACCTATTCCGGCCACCTGGATCGTGCCGTCGACGTCGTGATGTCCGACAAGCACGAGGAGTTTGTCATTGCCTCGGCCGGGCCCGACTCGACCCGGGTCACCGTGCACAAGACCACGAAGGAGGGCGAGCGGCGCAAGGTCCTCTTCGACCGCACGTTTTCCTCGGATCGAACGCGTGAAGTCCGCCTCTACGGCATGGGAGGCAACGACCGCTTCAATGTCTCGGGGACAAGTAGCGGCATTCGCATTCACATGGTGGGCGGCACGGGTGAGGACCATTTCGACGGGGCAAACCAGGCCACACGTGGGTTTTTTGTGTACGACACCGAAGGCGGAATGGCGATTTCCGAGCCCGGTGATGCCCGGCTCAGATTGAGCACCAACCCCGCCGTCAATCAGTACGACAAGCACGATTTCAATTTCAACAGCACGCTGCTGTCTTTGCTGGTCGGCTACAACGGTGACGATGGGCTTTTCCTGGGCGGTGGCCCGGTACGAACGTGGTACCGGTTCCGGAAGTCGCCCTACCGGATGGTCCACCGTGTGCGTGCAGCGAGCGCGGCGCGGTTTCAGGCGTTCAACCTGCTCTATGACGGGCACCTGGTCGACGTCGCGGGCCGCTGGGATCTGGAGTTGGAGGGTGAAGTCCGGTCCCCCAACAGCATCCGGAACTACTTCGGACTCGGAAACGAGTCGGCCAACGTGCCGGCCAATCGCGAATTCTACCAGGCGCGACTCGAAACCCTGCGCCTGGCGGCTGGGGTCCGGCGCTCGCTGAGTCCGACGTCATCAGCCTTCATTGGCACGTTCATTCAGCGCCACAACGTGCAGGAGGATGCGGGCCGGTTCATCACACAGGCCGGCATTTCTCCCGGTTCGTTCGAGGACCCCGTGCACGCCGGGCTCGGCGTTGATTTGACCTTCGACTCCAGAGACAATTCGCTCCTTCCGGCCCGGGGGCTCAGCTGGTCCAATACCGCCGAGATCCATGGCGGCGTGTCAGCCGGCAGTGACAGCTACGCGCGTTTTGAGAGCGTGGCCAGCACGTACTATACCCCTTCCGAGGCCTCGCCCTACGTAGTTGCCCTCCGTCTGGGCGTCGAACACATCAGCGGCGATTTTCCCTTTTGGGCCTCGGCTACGATCGGCGGCCGAGACAATCTGCGCGGCTGGAGAAGCACCCGGTTCGCCGGCCGTACCGCCGCATACCAGAACCTGGAAATGCGGGCACGTCTGACAAGGTTCGCCGGCTACCTGGCCCAGGGCCAGTTCGGCATGCTGGCGTTCGTTGATCAGGGCCGCGTATGGACTGATGGTGAGCAGTCAGACGTGTGGCACCGCGGCGCGGGCGGTGGCATCTGGGCCAGCTTCTTCGGGGCGGCCGTCCTGCGGGCATCGCTGGGCTTTTCCGAGGAACAGCGCTATCTGCTGATAGGCACCGGCTTTCTGTTCTAGGGACGGGGGTGACAGGCCGCCGGCGCCAGAGCGGTAAAAGAAAGGGCGCTTCCCGAGCATGTGTCGGAAAGCGCCCTCCAGAAAGAATCCGGAAAGGGATCAGATGGCCTGCAATGCCTCGGGCGGTAGTGCACGAACCTCCGTGACCATGCGGTCAACGAACGAATCGTTGACGCCGAGGAACGCGAGGACGGCCTCACCGTGCTCACTCCACTCCTTGGTGACCGGCAGCCCGTCCAGCACGCGGCACACGTACAGCGTGGCGTGAAGCACGGCCTGAAGCTGCGCACCCGAGTCCGCATCGACGCCAACTCCGTGGAACTGGTCGACGGGATCGTGATGCTGAAGGATGCCCTGCGCCAGCACATCCGGGAGCATCCAGCCGTGCGCCATCATGTAGCCTACCACGGCGTGGTTGGTGCCGATCTCTTCCTCTTCGTACTCGGTGAAGGTGAAGTCGGTCACGATCTGCGCCTGGGCGTAGAGTTCGCTGTAGTTGGCGAAGCGACGGCGAAGCACCGGCACACCGCAATCGGCGAACAGGCCTCCTGCGTAGGCATCCTCAGCCGAACTGACACGCGTTTCGCGAGCAATCATCGTAGCGACCACTGCCTGGCGCGACGAATGCTTCCAGAAGGCGTCCATGAATGGACCACGCTGATCGGCGAAGGCCGCCTTCAGCATGAGACCGGAAGCGATGTTCACCACGTTGCCGAGGCCCAACAGGCGAACGGCGTGGTGAATCGATCCGATTTTTCGGCGCAAGCCGAAGAACGGAGAGTTGACCACCTTCAGCATGGAGGCGGCCAGCGCGACGTCGGAGGAAATGATGTCTCCGATGCGCTCCAGGTCGGGATCCGGCTTGGATCGCTCGTTGAGTACGTTGACAAGAATGGTGGGCTGCGGGGGAATCATTACCCCTTTCAGCAGCTCCTCGGCGCGCTTCACACTCAGGTCCAGGCCCGGGCGAATGTCCTTCGCGGTGTTTTCGGATTCGGTCATGATATTCGGCAGTCTGAAATGGCGGATGGCCCACGCGTCTCCGAGCGGGACCGTCTGGTTGCCTACTCTATATCGGACCGTTTCCTCGAACGATAAACGACTTCTGCACAATCACACGGTCCACCCACTGGTGGATTGGCCTTCCGGACGGTGACTTCGACGGATTCCAGCAGCCCGGACAGCGCCAGGACCTCATTGGCAATCAGGTATGCCAGGCGCTCAATGAGGTAAAACTTGTTCTCCGTGACCGCGCGGCGAATGACCTGGTAGACCTGCTCATAGTCGATGGTCTGGTCGAGCGCGTCCGACTCGGCGGCCACGCGAAAGTCCAACTCCATGGCAATGTCGACCTCATACCTGCCTCCCACTCGATGTTCTTCCTGCATCACCCCGTGATGGGCGTAGAACACGGCGTTATTGAGGCGGACGATTCCTAGGCTCATGACGGGCGGGGGTTAGCGGATGGGCGGATGGGCGGATGGGCGGATGGGCGATCTAACGTAAGGCTCTTGCAATGGCGGCGTCTGCGGAATCCTCGGGAGCCGCGTCCAGCAGGGCTGTTACATAGAGCGTGGCAGGAATGCCCAACAGTCCGTCACTGCGCCGGGCGTGCTCCTGGAGTCGAGAGACAACTGCCAGGTTGCGGAGGTCCTCTCCCACGTGCACGGCCCGCTCACCATCAGGGCCCGGCCGGGCCGCAGCCGGAAAACTGCGCTCCGGTTCAAACAGCCGGGTACCGTAGTGGCAGCCGTAGCAGTCACCGGGCACGCCCAGCGGATCAGGGCTACCTGCAATAGAGTCAGTCGCTGCACCAGTGGCGTCATAGGCACCGAACGTCCAGAATCCGTCTCGCCGACGCTGCATGAAGGTGGTTTCCACCGTCCGGCCATCCTCCAGGTGCTCCCCCACAATGACCGTCCCGGCAGGATACCGGAGCGCTCCTGACTCCAGGTATTCACCCAGAGCACTCCTCAGGTCATCCCGCTGCACGTGGATTCGGCGGCGATATTCGGTCATCGAGCCGGTCACCTCATAAGTCAGCCAGCGCGAGTCCAGCAATGCTCCGCCGTCAGCCACGTCGCTCGCGTCGGGCGGGTCAAGCCCCGCCCCGGAGTCTCCCGGTCTCTCGCCAGCTCCCTTGACCAGGGACCACATTCCAGCCACATCGCTGGGAATCCCGGCGGCGCGCCTATATGTGGCCGTGATAGCCTCTGAGAACGCTTCTCGGGTTACCGTGCCGCCCTGAGCAGCCTCCGCTAGACGTCCGGCCAACTCTGGCGCGAACAACGAGAGTGAATCCAGGTGGATGGAACTACCCGAAAGGGCGGCCTCTACTTCGTCTGCATCTCCGTAGGCCCCAAGAAAGAATGCGGCCATCTGCTCGGGATTCCGCGACTCGAGGTCGAGCGTCACGAAATCCGATGTCGCCGGGGCCGAACTGCAGCTCGCCAGCAAGACGATCGCAAGCAGCCACGCCATTCCTGCCGACGGCGGCTCAAGAATTCTGTAGTTCGGTCGAAACTCCACGTGGATGCGAATTGGACCGCCCCTACGGAAGGCCCACTCGCCCGTTCCCGCCTCACAAAGCAAAGCAACCCGAATCGCCACATGGAGACGCCGATGATCACCCTGGTGATTGCATTGGTGGTCGTGACCCTACTGGGTCCCGCGGCCGGGTACTTCTTTGCGTCCAGAAATTCGCGGCGGCGCCTGCAGGAGGCTGAAGACAGGATTCGGCAACTGGAGGGATCCAACCGACAAGGTCCGGCC
>JABDJZ010000282.1 GCA_013003255.1 Rhodothermales bacterium | reverse complement strand
CGTACGCCGTGATCAAGGGTGCCGGCGTCTCATTCATCCAGCTGGTCTGGCCGGTGCTCGTGGTGGGGTTCCTGATGACGCTGGCCATGGGCTATTTCAACAACGTGGTCCTTCCCGAAGCCAATTTTCGCGCGCGAAACCTGTGGCAGGACATTCGGATGGCGCGTCCCGGCTTCCAACTGAAGCCCGGCGTCTTCTACGACGGCCTGGACGACTACCGCATCCTGGTGCGCAACATCCCGCCCGAGACGCCGAACCAGCTCGAGGATGTCATCATCTATGACTACACCGAAGGGCCACGCTATCGGGTGGACATCAAGGCCAAGCGGGGCCGGTTGCAGACCGTGGCCGGCGGATCCCTTCTGGAGATCCTCCTGAACGAAGGCGAGATCCACCGCCTGAAACCTCCGGGCTCCGGGAATGATGACCGCTACGAACGGCTGGGATTCCAGCAGCACCGGATGCTCCTGTCGCTGGATGACCTGAGCTTTGAACGAAGCGATCCCAACAAGGGCAGGAGGACGGACCGGACCATGCGCACCGCCGACATGGTGAGCCTGGTCGATTCAATGGAGGTCGAAATCGGCGAGTCGGAGGGTTCGATGGCGGCCTTGATGAGCGCGCTGGGAACGCGAGGTCCCGATCCCAATGACCCCACACGTGGGGCCGTCTCGATCCAGATTCCGGAAACCTCAACGCTTCCCGAACCGGGGCCGGCTGCGCCTGAATCACCGTGGCTTGCGCTCCAGGGGCTCGACACGGCGACGGCCAACCAGGTAGTCCAGTTCGCACTTCAGGACGCTCGAAGCACACACACCCGTCTTGAACGAAGCCGCCGCATCATCGCCTCCACCAAGGACCGGGCGGACCGGTATCGCGTGGAGATCCACAAGAAGTACTCCATCGCATTGGCCTGCCTGATCTTCATGTTGGTGGGCGTGCCGCTGGGACTACGCATTCGGCGAGGGGGCCTTGCCACGGCGGCGCTGCTTGCGCTGGCTATCTTCATGTTCTACTGGGTGGCCCTCGTTAACGGCGAGAAGTTCGCGGACCGCGGGTTCATTGAGCCCTGGCTCGGAATGTGGGGCGCCAACATGGTGATGGGTGCGATGGGCATCTACTTCATGTACCGGATCACGATAGACCGGGGCGGACCGCGGTTCCAGATTCCGTTCCTGAACCGGCGTCCGGCCGGAGGGGGCGGATGAGCGGCGGCGGACGCGAGGGCTCCGAGGGCGGCGGCGGGCGCGGGGGCTCCGAGGGCGGCGGCGGGCGCGTGGTTTCGGACGGTGGCGCCGATGGCGGCCAGAGCGAACGCCAGCGTTCCGGCGGACGCCTATACCTGGTCCCCACTCCCGTGGGAAACCTGGCGGACATGACCTACCGGGCCGTCCGGATTCTGCAGGAAGTCGATCTCGTGGCCTGCGAGGACACCCGGACCAGCGGCGTGCTGCTCAGCCACTACGGCATCGCGTCGCGAAAGACCAGCTTCCACATCCACAACGAGCACAAGAAGGCGGAGCACCTCGTCGAGCAGATGCTCGACGGGCTCCAGGTAGCTCTCGTGACCGACGCGGGTACGCCCGGGATCTCGGATCCGGGGTTCCTGCTGGTGCGGGCCGCCGTTGAGGCCGGTGTCCCTGTGGAGTGCCTCCCGGGCGCAACGGCCTTTGTCCCGGCCCTGGCAGCCAGCGGACTGCCCTGCGACCGTTTTGTCTTTGAGGGCTTCCTCCCGCCCAAGAAGGGGCGTCGGACACGACTTGACGAATTGGCCACCCAGTCGCGCACGCTGGTCTTGTACGAATCGCCCCACCGCGTTGTACGGACCCTGCGAGACCTCGCCGAGGCGCTTGGACCTGACCGGCGCGCTTGCGTAGCCCGCGAACTGAGCAAGCAGTTCGAGGAGTACCTTCGCGGGACTCTCCAGGAATTGCACGACCAACTGGCCGCACGTACCAAGGTCAAAGGCGAGATCGTTCTGGTTGTCGAGGGGGCTGGCAAGCCGGCGCGTGAATCCAAGTCGGAAACCTCGCGTTAGTCGCTCCGGTTTGGCTTCCCGACCCCGGTCGCGATGCGGCCTCGTTGATTCCCCACCCCTCTTGGACTTCCGAAACTGATTCGAGCGCAATGAACTGGAGACTGGTCGAACGTGTCACGGCTGCCGCGGTGTTCGTGTATGCCCTGGTGCTGTATGTGATGACCGTGGCGCCCGCAACATCGTTCTGGGATTCCGGCGAGTTCATCGCCATCGCCAATCGCCTGCAGGTTTCCCATCCCCCCGGAGCCCCCTTCTACATGCTGGTCGGGCGACTATTCAGCATGTTCATCCCCGTCTCCTACGTGGCGCTGGCCGTGAACATGGTGTCCGTGGTGGCCAGTGCGCTGACGGTGCTATTGACCCACCTGATCATCGTCCGCCTGGTTCGCGAATGGCAAGGCGCCCCGGACGCATGGTCCCCAGTAGACAGGATCACGGCCCTCGCCGGTGGCGTGATCGGCGCGACAGCCTACGCAGCCACAGACTCATTCTGGTTCAACGCGGTCGAGGCCGAGGTCTACGCGCTCTCGATGCTCTTCACCTCCGCAGTGGTCTGGCTCATTCTCAAGTGGCGGGAGCAGGCCATGATTGAGGAGGCAGCTCTCGCCGGCGGCATGCACCCCTTTGGACTCGCGGCCAACCGATACCTGGTCCTCATCGCCTACATGTTCGGTCTGGCAATCGGCGTCCATCTGCTGAACCTGCTCGCCATCTTCTTCATCGCGCTGATCTTCTTCTTCAGCGAGTTTGACCGGGAATCCTGGAGCGCCAAGGAGCGCTTCTGGGGACTCGTTGCCACGGGGGCGATTTCGTCCACGGCGTTCCTGGTGGTCTATCCGGGAATCGTCCAGTGGCTGCCCGGCGCCGTCGGGGATTCCGGTAGCCCGGTCTTCGTGACCGTGCTGGTTCTTGGTGGCCTGGCTGCCGCGGTGGCGTACACCCATCGCCGGCGCATGCAGGTGACCAACCTCGTAGCGCTGTGCCTGGTGATGGTCTTCATCGGGTACTCCAGCTACTCGCTCATTTTCATCCGGTCGGCCGCCAATCCGCCGATTGACGAGAACGATCCCGAGACTGTCGAGGCCATCGTCTCCTACCTCAAGCGTGAGCAGTACGGCTCCACCCCCATCCTCAAGGGGAGCACGTTCGACAACCGCATCCAACAGGTGGATGATCGCCGCGAGGTGTGGTTTCCGCGGCGCTACTCGCCCGATCCCAACCACATGCGGGTCTACGCGCAGTATGAGTCCGATTCCGAGTTTTTCTGGGAATACCAGGTCGGGCACATGTACCTGCGGTACTTCCTGTGGAATTTCGTTGGTCGAGCCAGCGACGTGCAGGACGCCCCTGCGATAACGGGCTTCAGCGAAGCTGAGACGGAACGCTATCTCTACCAAACGCCCAGTGAGGAGGCTTCCCGGAATGCCTACTACGGGCTGCCTCTGTTACTCGGGTTGATCGGGGCATCCTTCCACTTCATGCGGGACTGGCGAAGGGCGTTCGCCGTTGGAATCCTCTTCCTTGTGACGGGCGTCGGGATCATCCTCTACCTCAACCAGACCCCGATGCAGCCGCGGGAGCGGGACTACGCCTATGTGGCCAGCTTCTTTGCCTTCAGCCTTTGGATAGGCATCGGGGCATCAGGCCTCATCCAGTTGATCGGCGAGGCACTCGAAAATCGGCTCACCGGCGAGCGTGGCCCCCGCAACCTGGCGTTGGGCGTTGCCGCTGTTCTGTTCGCCGCGGTGCCCCTGCTCATGGCGGTTGTGAACTATGATGACCACGACCGTTCCGGGCGCTACGTGGCCGGGGACTACGCGTACAACATGCTGATTAGCGTGGATGACAACGCCGTCCTGATGACCAACGGGGACAACGACACCTTCCCGCTCTGGTATGCGCAGGAGGTGGAGGGTGTGCGCCAAGACGTTCGGGTGGCCAACCTGTCACTGATGAACACGCCCTGGTACGTGCGTCAGCTGAAGAATCAGTCCTCGAGGGACTCCGAGCCCCTCCCCATTTCGCTGCCTGATGACCAGATCGATGAGCTGACCATCATTCCGTGGCGACCGGACGAGGTTACCCTGCCGGTCAACAAGGACCGCCTCTTTGGGGGCGACAGTGGAGGTCTCCTCCCGGCGGATTCAGGACTGGTACAGTCCCCCATGCGCTGGCAGCTCAACGGCCGGCCGTATGCGCCCGACCCTGAGATCAACCTGCTCTATGGCGTGGACCAGGTGGCCCTCAACCTGCTGATGACCAATGCCCAGCAGGACTGGAAGCGGCCCATCTACTTTGCCGTCACGGTGAGCCCCGATGGGCAGCTGGACCTGCAGAACTACTTCCAGTTGGAAGGTCAGGCCTACCGTGTGGCACCCATACCTCACCAGGAGCAGCTGGGCCGCGTCGTGCCCGGACTCACTGCTGAGCGGTTGAAGCAATTCCGCTTCCGCGGGCTGAACGACCCCGATGTCTACTTCGACGAGAACATTCGCCGCATGGTGGACAACTACCGCAATGTGTTCTCGCACACCGCGGCCAGCATGACCCGGTTTGGGCAGGTCGAGGAGGCCCGCACGCTGCTGGATGAGTTCATGGAGGCCGTCCCGTTCGAGACCATTCCCGGTGACGAGCGCTCCTACCTGTTCATGGCCGAAGCCTATCGAGCGGTCGGCGAGGTGGATACCTCGGTTGAGCTGATGAAGCGCGCCGAGCCGATTGTACTGCACCGCCTGGAGCATGCGTCCGGAGCCTCCGGCGACCGCGACGTGCAGCTGGCGGCCCGGTTCATCGAACTGATTCGCCTCTCCTACCTGGATGCCGGCGAGTGGCAGGCGGCCGCCGACTTCTCAAGCCGGATCGG
>JABDJZ010000281.1 GCA_013003255.1 Rhodothermales bacterium | reverse complement strand
GTGTACTGGCCGGAATCGTGAGCGTGCGGGTCCCGCTTGGTGTACCGGACGATGTGCTCGCGCAACTCGGGCTCTCGTCCCCGGGAAATGAGGTATTTAAGCTCGTGGCGCATGACTCCACCACGTCTTCCAGGTGAACAGGGAGCCTAAGGCAGCGGTAGCACGATCCCGAAGCGTCTCCCGAGCCCCCGTCAAAACCAGTTCGACCGCCTGTCGGTCGCGGAGCCCTTCGGGCATACCCTCTACAGCCATCGTAACCAGGATGACCGACTCCCCACCCAGATCCTGAACTTCGGGGTCGATGTGTAGGATAGTGGCCTCCGCGGATGCTCCTTCGATTTCCAGGCTCACGTTCATTCCCGGAGACACGGATTCCTTCAAGGCCATCGGGACCGGGCTAATCGCAACCCAGCGGCCAAGTGTCTTTACCGTCACCAGAACGGAATCGCCGGGCGAACGTGTCACGGTCCCGGACATCGGGGCCCGCAAGACGTAGCTCTCACGCTCCGCCGACAGGGCCTCCAATTGCCGGCGAGACGAAGTCAACCGGGTTGCCGCCAGGCGCCTGACAGAATCGCGGTCTCCCGTCCGAAGGACCTCCAGTTCCGCCTCGGCAACGGCCAGCCTCCCACTCAGCGATACTTCCGCCGTCTGCGCGCGCTCCACTTCATCCAGGGACACCACGCCCTGCGTCTGCAACTCTTTGAGGCGCGCTACAATCCCCTGCTGAAGGGTCAGTTCGCCGCGAATCCGCTCCACTTCCACCTGGGCCGCCTCAACCAGAGCAGCCTTGGCCCCTTCCGAGAACGTCGCCGCCTCGGAGGCCGCCACGTCAACCAGGGAAGCCAGTTCGATCATCTCGCGGTCAGATCGCGCGGACCTGTACACGCCTACCGTATCACCGGCCAGAACCTCAGCCCCGAGCGCAACGCCTGCGGCAAGCCTGAATCCGGCCACATCGCCGCGTTCAATGGAATGCACGGACAGCAGATCGGATACGCCGGCCTGACGATCGGCCAATCGCGAGATCACCTCGCCCCGTCCTGAGTGCTCCACCGACCAGGTTTGCCTGGCGAACACCTTGGCCGGGACCCGTTCCTGTGGGGTGAATGAGACGGGTGCAAAGAACACCACCAGGAGAACCAGAACCACGGCACCCATCCCTATCAGGCCGTTTCGCATTCTCCTGTCCGAGGCTCCGCCGTTCATGATTTGGATAGTACGGGCTCCGGAATTCAGAGTCCGTGACGTTCATTCAAAGAGAGGGCTATTGAGTGCGAATGACCGGCACCGCGTGTATCGGTTGACCATCCAGCGTGAGGCGCACCAGGTACACGCCAGCGGCTGATCCCAGACGAATGCCGGTGACAGGATGCAGACCTGCCGGCACAACGGTCAGCCCGGTCTCGAAGACCCGGCGCCCCAGGACGTCAAACACTTCCAAGCCCAGCTTGCCACCCTGCGGCATGGAGACCAGGGCGGAGAGTTCTCCGGAAGGACCCACGGGGTTTGGATAGATCTGTACCTCCAGGGCCATCGGGACTGCCGACGCCTCGGTGTTCGTCAGGACCACGTTCGGACCGCCCGGACTGCCACCGGGGTACCGCGACGGTCTCCACGAGGATGCCAGCGCATTGTCTGAACGGTGGTCCACCAGGGCAAGGCTGTATCCGGCTCCGTCCGGCTCAGACGGCCAGGGCGAAGCATCGCTGTACCGAACGGAGTCCGCCACGATCCCAGTCGGCGTCACCAGTTGGACCAGATCCCCGCCATTGGAAAGCGAAAAGGTCCAATCGCCCGTGCACGAAGACCCGAACACGGTCTCAAACCCTGCACGGTCCTGACAAAGCACCGCGTGGCCTCCGGCGGCCAGGGACAAACTCGGAAGGGCGAGGGTCGCGGTGCCATCTCCAAGAACCCAACCGGTCAGGTCAACATCCTGTGCGCCGGCATTGTGTACCTCCACCCACTCGCCCTCAGGACCAGCCGGGTTGTACTGGATCTCGGTTATCACGAGGGCGGACTGCCCGGAAGCATCCACCTCGAAATTCGCCGTCAGTTGCAGCCCGCCGGCGGGATCGAGTTGGAGCACCCGATCGCTAGAGGTGGCACCGCCTGACCAGGACGTAAAGCGATACCCCGGGTCTGGCACAGCCTCAATCCGAAGGTTCAGTCCATCCCAGTACGAGCCGCTCCAGGCTTCTTCAGCGGGAAGCCGACCTATCGAAA
>JABDJZ010000264.1 GCA_013003255.1 Rhodothermales bacterium | reverse complement strand
AACCAGGTGACCACTGACTCGCACCACGTTGACGTCCTGATCATCGGAGCGGGGATTTCCGGAATCGGGTGCGCCTGGCACCTGCAGAAGAGTTGCCCGGACCAGTCCTACGCGATCCTGGAGGCTCGGGATGCCTTAGGGGGCACCTGGGACCTCTTTCGCTACCCGGGCATCCGTTCAGACAGCGACATGTACACCTTCGGGTTTGCGTTTAGACCCTGGACGGCCGGCGAGGCGTTCGCTGATGGCCCGTCGATTCGGGAGTACGTACGGTCAACCGCCAGGGACAACCGGATTGACGGGCGGATTCGATACGGGCACCGGATGACACAGGCATCTTTCGATTCCGCAAGCGCCCGATGGACCGTCCATGCAGACACGGCAGATGGCCCCGCTACCTACACGGCGCGCTTCCTGGTCAACTGCTCCGGCTACTACAACTACGCGCGCGGCCATGAGCCGGAGTTTGAGGGCGCCTCCGATTTCCGGGGTCCCATCGTGCATCCCCAGAAGTGGACCGAAGACATCGACGTGGCCGGAAAGCGCGTCGTGATCATTGGAAGTGGTGCCACGGCCGTCACCATGGTTCCTGCCTTGGCCGAGAAGGCCGCGCATGTCACCATGCTCCAGCGCTCGCCTACATACATCGCCGCGCAACCCGGCCGGGACGCCGTCGCGGAGTTCCTGAAGGAGGTCCTTCCACCGGGCCTTGCCCACCGCGTGGCGCGGATGAAGAACGTGCTTCGGGCCATCTTTTTCTACGAACTGTCCCAGCGGTACCCCGAATTCGTGCGCCGCGGGGTGCTCAAAGCCGCGCAGGAAGTCCTCGGACCGGACTTCGACGTGGAACGTCACTTCTCCCCTGCCTACAAGCCTTGGGATCAACGCTTCTGCCTGGCGCCGGACGGTGATTTCTTTCAGGCGCTGGCCGGCGGAGATGCGTCCATCGTAACCGACACCATCCAGCGGTTCACGCCGGACGGGATCCTGCTGAGTTCCGGTACCGAGATCGAGGCCGACGTCATCGTCACAGCCACCGGCCTCAGGATGCTCCTCTTCGGTGGGGCCTCCCTCACCGTGGATGGACAGGTCGTGACCCCTCGCGACACCTGCACCTACCGGGGAATGATGCTGAGCGGAGTTCCCAACTTCGCCGTGGCTTTTGGCTATACCAACGCGTCCTGGACGCTCAAGGTGGACCTCACAGCCGAGCGTATCTGCCGGACGCTGAATCACATGCAGGCCAACGGCTACGATACCTGCACGCCCGTACCCCCGGCGGACCTTGAGACCGCGCCCATGCTTGATTTCTCGTCCGGGTACGTGCAGCGCGCCCTGGCCCACCTGCCGAAGCAGGGAACGAAGCCTCCGTGGCGCACCTATCAGAATTACATCAAGGACATGATCACCATCCGGTACGGCCGGATTGAGGACGGACACATGCAGTTTCGTCGCAACGGATCGTCCACAGCCTGACTGCCCACCCATGCCCTCCATCTTTTCCCGGGCCGAAGGGTCCCTGCAAAGCCCGTTTCTGTTCCTGGTGGCTGTTCTCTTTGCGACCTCCTGCACCGCATCGATGGACGAACCCGCCGAGTCACCCACCGCCGGTTTGGCCGCGATGGTCGCCGATGAGTACTCGGGTGACCTGGCATTTGAGACAGTCGCGTACTTGGACCAGTTCGTCCGGTGGCCGGGCAATCGCGGGTTCAATGCCTCAATCCGGTACGTGGCAGCGGGTCTCGAGGCCGCCGGATATGTCGAAGACCCGGAAGGTTCGAGTGACGCTCCGTTGTCCTATCGCGTTGAATCGTACCCCATGGATACTCCAGCGTGGGAGCCCCTGGCGGCTACCGTCCGATTCGCCTCCGGCGACACCCTGCTGGACTTTTCGACCAACAGAAACATGCTGGCGCGCATGTCCCATGCCACTCCGGAGGGGGGCCAGAGCGGCCGTGTCGTGGACATTGGCGACCGCGAGGACGTGCCCTGCGAGGAAATTCGCGGCCGGATTGTCCTCGGGAATCAGAACGCCGGGCGGCTCTGGCGGCGACTTCAGTCGTGTGGCGTGATGGGCGTTCTGGGATACTCGCTGGCGGACTACCTGCAACCGGAAGTTAACCAGACGTCCATCCAGTTCACTTCCATCCCCTGGTCCAGTGAACCCGGCTGGGCCATCGCGCTTTCGTACGCCGCGCGGGCCGAACT
>JABDJZ010000256.1 GCA_013003255.1 Rhodothermales bacterium | reverse complement strand
TGGGTGCTGTTGGGGAACGGCGCTGCAGGACTTGCTGCACCGTCGATTGTGAACATGAACCAAGGGAGTCCTTGGGGGCCGCAGTTTCTTCCCAACGTCCTCCTGATCGATTCGAACGGAGACGGTTTCTTGGACATCATCGCGGGTGCTGACAACAACAGCGGCGGGTCTTTTACCCCCGTTTACGCCTACGCGCTTGGGAATGGCGCCGGCAATTTTGCCTCTGCTCAGCCTATCTCGGGCGTCAATGGAAAGACCAGGTCCATGACCTTCGCTGACGTCGATGCAAACGGAAGCTTGGATATTTTGGCAACCACGCAAGGTGGTGTCGCTTTGTTGACCTCTACGAATGCGAACCGGCCTGACCTCTCGGGGCAGACCCTCGGAGTAGACGGGCCACTAGTATTCGCGGCCGGGCAGAATTCATTGACGGCAACGGTTACCAATAACCATATTAGCGAACCCGCGGTCATTACCGCGTTCTCGGTTGACGGTGATTCCCCCAACCCAGACGACTTTTCCACCGGAACCGAAACGTGCACGGCGGGCCCGGTAGCTTCCGGGGGTGGAACCTGCCAGGTCGAAATACTCTTTGCTCCAGGTGACGCGGGGGCACGCGCCGCAACCATCTTGATTGCGTCGGATATCCCGGCATCGCCGACCCCGTTTCAGGTTCAGGGCTCCGGTGCCGCCGACTTCGGCGATGCGGGTAATCTGGGGACCGGCAAGGACTACACCCCTTCGACCGTCTTGCCTGATGGCGCCCGTCACTTGGCGACCGGGCCCATTCTGGGCACGTACCGCGACGCGGAGTCGGACGGCCTCGCTGATGCCACCGCTCACGGCGACGACCACACACCGGCCTCTCCAGACGATGAGGACGGCGTGACCTTCCCATTCAACGAGGAGGTGGGAGTGCTCGTCATGGCTGCGAAGTCCTCGACGATAACCCCGATGGCGGGCGTCCTAATCTCAGAGTCGAC
Organism: Rhodothermales bacterium; assembly: GCA_013003255.1. Classification (GTDB taxonomy): domain Bacteria; phylum Bacteroidota; class Rhodothermia; order Rhodothermales; family UBA10348; genus JABDJZ01. The sequence goes on along the minus strand of JABDJZ010000256.1, from coordinate 5,550 downwards.
GGTCGGCTTGACCGTGACGCTCTCCGGTGCGACGACCGGCTATCTGAACGCCTGGTTGGACTGGAGTGATGGTAGTACTGGAGGTCCGAACGGCTCCTTTGACGACAACGGTGAACACGTCATCCCCAACTACCAACTCTCCGCTGGCGTGAACACAGTGCCGGTCGTGCTACCAGAGTTCGGTGGCCCGGATACGGCTGTGATGCGGTTCAGGCTCACCGAGGCCAGCGTCGCAGAGCCTTCCCCGATTGGCCTTGAGGCCACAGGCGAAGTAGAAGACCACTTGGTATCCCTCAAGACCGGGCCACAGCCCATCGCCCCCCAAGGTCTTGGTAGCGGAAGCGTCGGCCTTGAAGGCGGCAATCTGGTGATGCGCAACGGCGACGGAGTTGTGGTTTCAAGCCTGCCACTCGGATCGGTCAGCTCGCTGACCATCACTGGCGACGAATCTGACGAAACGATCACGTTGGACTGGGACCTGGTGGCAGCCATCCCCTCAATCGAAGTCAATCTCGGCGGTGGGTTCGACGCCCTGGTGATCAACCCGGGAACGGGCTCTCCAGGCACGATTGAGTATAACCATACAGACGCGACCTCCGGCACGATCACCGATGGCAGCAACACGCTGACTTTCACCGGTCTGGACCCGATCGTCGATAACGGCTTGACCGCCACACGCGTCTTCACCTTCACCGCCGACAACGAGACCATCATCCTCTCACCCGACGGTGACGGCTTCACCGACAACGGGATGTCCTACATCGATGGCGGCGCGGCTGAGGAGGTGAGCTTCGTCAATCCGACCTCGACGCTGACCGTCAACACGGCCAACGGCACCAACAGCGTGCTGCTGGGCCTACTCGACACCGATGTGGACGCAGGCTTTACGGGCGTGACCGCCAATGGCGGCACGGGCTCAGACACCTTCACAGCAACCCCGGCCAGCTACCCGATCACGATCGATGGCGCTGGCGAAGGCGTGGGCGAGTGCGATGGTCTGCTGCTCGACCTCTCGGGCGGCGCTGTGGTGGATGTCTTCACCTACGACTCAGGTACCGGGGCCGGCTCCTACACCTTCTCGAGCGGCCATGCGGACATCACGTTCACGGACATCGAGTCCGTGGGCTCGACGGAGCTTTCGATTGCCGCCAACCTGGCTACGATCTACGCCACGCAGGACCTGACCACGGCCGCGGGCAATGAGTTGATCATCACGGTCACCAATGAGGGTGCGATGGATGCCAACTGCGTGACGGTTGAGCTGTCGCAGGCGCTGGCAGACTTCCTGGACGGGGAAGTGGGCACGGAGAGCACCGGCACGCTTGCAGGCACCACCTGGACTATCCCGCTCCTGGAAGCTGGGGAAGACGCGACGCTCACGATCACCGGTTTGGTGGACAACGTGAATGAAGGCGCACTCACCTTCATCCTGGATGCTCTGCAGGACACCGATCTCACAAACAACACGGCCTCGGTCGTGATGTCCTTCGGCTTCCCGATGCCGCCCAAGACGCACGTCAATGCGGCCCTGTACTACAGCAAGTCCACGACAGGCGGAGCCTACGACGCTCTGATCATCGGCCTCTACCAGGGTTCACCTGGTATCGATGGCGCGGTGTGGTGCAAGGTCCCGGATACGGCGGTGGGCTCCTGGCCGACGATCCCGGCGGCTTCGATCGGCGATCTGTTCCGTCCGTGCTCAAACGGGCTGCCTCATCCGCTGCACGTGAACGACCTCTTCGAGGATGAGTCCGGCACGATGTGGCTGGCCACGTGGGGCAACGCGGGGCTCTACAAGTCGGAGGACGGCGGTGAAAGCTGGACGGATGTCGAGCCGATCCTGGGTCCGAAGAGCGGGTGGGCGAATGTCTACACCATCATCGAGGACGAACTGGACGGCACGCTCTACATCTCGGCCAACAACGGCCTGGTGTTCCGCTCTCTGAACGACGGCGACTCCTGGCAGCAGGTGGGTTCATTGCCCGGCGTATCCGCAGACACGCCCTGGTCCATGACTGCTCACCCGAGCGAACCCGGCACCATCTACGCCGGTACCTTCGGCAATGGCGTCTTCGTGAGCGAAGACTTCGGGTTCACGTGGACGGAGCTGGATGACGATGCTACCGTGGCCAATGAGAACGATGACCTGCGGAACGTCGATGCCACGGGCGATGACTTTGCCGGTCACATCTTTGACCTGGAGTTCTCGCCGGACCTGAGCGTTGGGGGCGATCACGTGTTGTACGCCGGCACGGGCAAAGGCCTCTGGCAGGCGGAGATTGCTGTGGGTACGGCGTCTACGTTCGTCTCCGGTTGGACCCAGAACGGGCCGACGGTGACGCTGGATGACCTGTCGACCGTCACGCCGGAAGTGCGCACGCTTGCCTTCGTCGAAGACGGCGGAGACACGGACGACAACCTGGTGGCGGGTACCTGGGGCTTTGGCGCCTTCGAATGGGTGAGCCCGAATGCAGGTTCGACTCCCAGCGAGGTAGCACTGAAGGAAGGCGAGATCACCTTCGTGGCGGTCAGCCCCACCGGTGGAATCTTCCTGGGTGCTTCCAGTGGTGCAACGGCGCTCCTGACGGCATCAAGTGGAACATCAACCGCCAGCGAGCCTCAGCAGACGGAGCTCCCCGAAGGCTACGCCCTCGGCCAGAACTACCCGAACCCGTTCAACCCGGTGACCACGATCGGCTTCAGCGTTCCTGAGACGGGCCGCGTAAAACTGAGCGTCTTCGACGGTCTCGGAAGAGAAGTAGCAGTCCTGGTAGACGGCACCATCGAGGCCGGCCACCACGAAGCCCGCTTCGACGCGAAGAGCCTCCCCACTGGCGCCTATCTCTACCGTCTGTCCACAGACGCAGGGGCCATCGCACGGACACTGATTCTGATGAAATAGCAGATCATCGCGCCTGGGCGTACGGATCCCCCACGGGGCAGCACGGTAGTGATATGGTGCTGCATCCCCTGACCACTCCGCTAACCCCCGCCCAGGCGCGGCATCTGCTTCGTAGAGCGTGTTTCAGCGCGGATCCAGCCCGTATTGAGGATATCACGGGCCGCGTGCCCGGGGAGGTGGTCCGGGAATGGGTGTCCGCACCGGTGGACTCGTGGTTCCTGCTGGATCCATCCTGGATGGGCCGCTACTACCCGCCGTCAGGTGCCTCCAACGATGAGGTCCAATCATTCCTTCAGGCCAGTGCCTACTACGTGGAGGAGGTGCGGACAGAGTGGATGTCCGAGATCCTCTCCGGTAGTTTCCGGGCCCGGGTAGCGCTCTTCTGGCATGATCACTTCGTAACGGACGTTCGGAAGTATCGTTACGGGGCCTTGGCCTTTCGGTATGCCCAGTTGCTGGTGCTCTCTGCGTTTGGGGACTTCCGACAGTTCGTTCGGTCGGTCAGCGTGAACGGGGCCATGCTCTATTACCTGGACGGACGCTACAACACCCGATCCGCGCCCAACGAGAACTTTGCCCGAGAGCTCATGGAGCTCTTCACCATGGGCCAGGTCAATCGTTCGGGCCAAGAAAACTATACCCAGGAGGACATTCGGGAGGGAGCCCGTGCCCTGACAGGCTGGCGTATGAATGTGCGCTCCAGCTGGCGCGGCTATCTGGCCAGCGGCAACTTCGATGCAGGTACCAAGACGTTTCTGGGGCGAACGGGTCGCCTCACGGTCAATGACGTAGTGGATGTCATCTTCGAAGAACGAAGGGAGCAGGTGGCGGAGTTCATCTCTGCCAAGCTCGTCGCGGAATTTGTTCACCCGGAGGCCGAAGCGGATCTGCTGGATGCGGCAGCAGCGCACCTGTTGGCCGTAGACTTTGACATCGGTGAGTTCCTGACCGGCCTTCTTGGATCGGAGGCCTTCTTTGACCAGAAGTACTGCGGGACGCGAATTCGCAATCCCATCGAACTGGTGGCGACCCAGATCAGCCTGACCCGATCAGCAAGTGAGGCGGCGGCGGCCGGTGCCAAACGGTTCACGGATGAGGTTGGCCAGACTCTGCTGGCGCCACCCAACGTTGCTGGGTGGACGGGGCACAAGGCGTGGCTAAACACGGACCTGCTGCCCAGACGCTGGCGAACGTCCGAGTGGATCGCAGGGCTCGTTACTTCGAGAGACGGAGTGGGCCACCTGCTGGAAAGACTGCTCCCGGCTGACTCGACGCATCCTGCCCTGGACGTGGCATTGGCGATAGCGGAAACCGTGTTTGCAGTGGACTTGGAGCATGTTTCCATTCCAGAGCCGGATGAGCCGTTTGCGGGTGACCTGGACCAGGCCCCGCTCCCCGATGATTTCCTGAATGGACCCGCCTGGCGTCAGAACTTGCTCAAGCTGTTCCTGGACGGCACACCGTGGTACGAATGGAATCCGGCGAGTGATCTGGGCCGCGTCCAGGTAATGAACTACGTCCGGCAGCTTTCCCAACTTCCCGAGTACCAGTTGAGCTGATATGTGTATTCGCGGGGCACATCTTGAGGACGGAGCCGAGCACGACGCGGCGCACCTGTCGTGGTCCCGTCGCCAGTTCCTCCGTGGACTTGCCATGGCCGGTGGTGCCATCTCACTCGGCGCCGCCGGTGTGCCTGTCAGCGCCGCCTCAAGTCGCTCGCTCGAGAGGGCCCTGCTGAATTCGGACCCGGACAAGGTCTTTGTGCTTATTCAGTTGGCGGGCGGCAATGACGGATTGAACACGGTCCTGCCGCTCGGCAACGACCTCTATCATCGCGCCCGGGGCGGTCTGGCCATTTCCGATGTCCAGGCCATTGACCTTGGCGGCGGGGTGGGCCTGCACCCCTCACTCGCAGCCTGGGAGTCGCTTTACAAGGACGGGCGGCTGGGGATCGTGCAGAACGTGGGGTACGAGAACCCGGCGCTTTCTCATTTCGTGTCGACCGACATCTGGATGAGCGGTCAGGCGGAGGCAGAGCCGTCAGGGACCGGATGGCCCGGTCGATATCTGGAGCATGCGCACCCCGACTACCTGGCCACCCCACCTGACAGCCCCGTGGCGCTACAGGTAGGGGCCTCTGGCTCTATGCTGTTCCAGGGCAACGCGGGTTCGATGGGAGTCACCTTTCCAAGCACATCCGCGCTGACGCGTCTGGCTCAGGGAGGCGCTGTGTATGACACGGAGGATGTACCGGATGGAATTCTGGGTCAGGAATTGGCCTTCGTGAGAAACATCTCCAACCATTCGTTCGGTCACGCGGAATCCATCAAGGACGCCTACGATACGGGTCGCAACACGCGGTCCTATCCGGGTGGTAACAGTCTTTCGGACAGCCTTCGGACGGTAGCCCGTCTCATCCGGGGAGGTCTGGGTGCACGCGTCTATCACGTCTCGCTCGGGGGCTTCGACACCCATGCAAACCAGCAGGGTACCCACGCAACCCTGCTCCGAAGACTCGGAGACGCTACCGCAGCCTTCATGGCTGATCTGGCGGCCGATGGCCACAGTGAGCACGTAGTCGCCATGACGTTTTCCGAGTTCGGCCGCCGAATTCGCGCCAACGGGTCGGCAGGCACGGATCATGGGAC